>NZ_CALRZC010000167.1:0-18589 GCF_943372545.1 Variovorax sp. YR752
CCGGCCGCGAGGCCGACGAGCCGGCACGCCGGGGCACCTCCACCGCCAGCGCGACGCGCCGGCGCACGCGACGCGTCGAGCAGCGGCCGGGGCGCGCGCCGCTGCTGCTGCCGTCGAAGACCGAGCAGCTGATGAGCTGGGCCGACCACGTGCCGCTGGACCGCGGCAGCGACGACGAGGACGACGGCAACGCCGTGCGCGCAGCCGACGACATGACGCAGCTCGCCATCACCCGCGACGGCAAGGCGGGCGCTGCGCGGGTGAAGTTCGATCTCGACCTGCCCAGCGCCAGCGCCGACGATGTGCCGATCGGCGAGGGCGAGACCCTGCCCGAGTGGGACTGGAAGCAGCAGCGCCTGCGTGCCGACCACTGCCGCGTGGTGACCCTGATGGCGCAGGGCGCCGCGCCCTACGCGCCGAACGCTGCGCTGCAGGCCACCGCGCGCCGGGTGCGCCGCCGCCTCGAAGTGCTGCGCGCTGCGCCGCGCTGGCAGCGCCAGTGCGCCGATGGCGAGGCGATCGATCTCGACGCCTGGGTGCGCCACGCCGCCGACGACGCCTGCGCCACCTCGGCGCGTGATCCGGCCGTGTTCGCCCGCCGCATCCGCGGCGAGCGCAGCCTGGCGACGCTGCTGCTGGCCGACCTGTCGCTGTCCACCGACGCGCATGTCGACAACGATGCCCGCGTGATCGACGTGATCCGCGAGGCGCTCTACGTCTTCGGCGAGGCGCTCGACGGCACCGGCGACGCCTTTGCCATGCTCGGCTTCAGCTCGGTGCGCCGCCACAACGTGCGCATGCAGCACCTCAAGGGTTTCGACGAGCCCTGGAGCTCCGCGGTGCGCTCGCGCGTCGGCGCCATCAAGCCCGGCTACTACACCCGCATGGGCGCGGCGCTGCGCCACGCGACGAAGCAGCTCGCGCAGCGCCCCGAGCGCCAGCGGCTGCTGATCATCCTCACCGACGGCAAGCCCAACGACCTCGACGTCTACGAAGGCCGCTGGGGGCTGGAGGACACCCGCGCGGCGGTGCACGAGGCGCGCGCCGCCGGGCTGCTGCCCTTCTGCCTGTCGATCGACGAGGAGGCGCACGACTACCTGCCGCACCTGTTCGGCCGTGGCGGCTGGGCGCAGGTAAAACGGCCGGCCGAGCTGCCGGCGCGGCTGGCAGCGGTCTACGCGACCCTGGTCCGCTGAAGTTGACGGGCGTCAAGCGTGCCCCGCTGCGGGGCATCGACACTCGCGCTGCCCTCCCAGGAAGCCCGCCGTGGAAGCCCGTACCTTCGACCTGCCGCGTTACCTCTCGGTGCTGCCGCTGTTCACCGACCTCAGCCGCCCCGAGCTGGAGCGGCTCGCGCTCGGTTGCCAGCTGCGCCGGCTGTCGCGCGGCGACACGGTGTTCCGCGTCGGCGAGCCCTGCGAGGAGTTCCACGTCACCGTCACCGGGCAGATCAAGCTGTTCGCGATCTCTCCGGCCGGGCAGGAGAAGGTGATCGAGCTGGTCGGCCCCGGCAACAGCTTTGCCGAAGCGCTGATGTTCACCGGCAAGCCCTACATCATCAACGCGCAGGCGCTGAGCGACACGCTGCTGCTGACGGTGAAGAAGGACGCCGTGGTCGGCGAGATCGAGCGCGACCCGCGCTTCGCGATGCGCATGCTGGCCGGCATCTCGCGCCGCCTGCACGGCCTGGTGCACGACGTCGAGGCCTATGCGCTGCACAGCGGCGTGCAGCGTGTCATCGGCTACCTGCTGCGCGACCAGATCGCCGAGGACTGCGTCAGCGGCGAAGTCATCACCGTGTCGCTGCCGGTCAGCAAGGCGACCATCGCCTCGCGGCTGTCGCTGACGCCGGAGTACTTCTCGCGCGTGCTGCACGAGCTGGAGGCGGCCGGCCTGGTGCGCATCGACAAGCGCGACGTGCACATCCTCGACGTGCAGCGCCTGGCCGCCTATCCGGGCCGCTGAGGACGAGTCACACGGCCGGGCGAGCGGCTGTTCGCGGCTCTTTGCTGAAGTTTGCGGGGGTCTGCTTTCGTGCCGTCCTTGAGCATCGCGGCAGGCGCTGCCCACTGTGGGCTCATGCGGCGGCGGTCGACGCTGCGCGCCGACTCCACTGCGATGCTCGCGCCGGGGTCGTGCCGCAGAACTCACTTCGCGACCTGCGGTCGCTGCGTTCAAACAACCGCGGCAAGTCAGATCACGAAGCGCGCTGACGCGCGCCGACCCCGGCGCTGCGCTTCTCGTCGCCGCCCAAATCGCCCCCAGCGGGCAGCGCCTGCCGCGAAGTCCACCACTGGTGGTGCCTCGACCGGCATGCCACCGATGGTTCAGCAAAGGCGCGCCCGGGCAGGTGGAGGCGCGCCTCTGAGGCGCCGAGAAGCACAGGGCTCGGGGCCGCGCGCGCCAGCGCGGTTCGTGATCTGACTCGTCGCGGTTGTCTGAACGCAGCGACCGCAGGTCGCGTAGTGAGTTCTGCGACGGGCCACGAGACCGAGCATCGCGGGGGAGTCGGCGCGAAGCGGCGACCGCCGAGGCGAAGCGCCGTAGCCTGCCCGGGCGCGCCTTTGCCGCGCCGCCCGCAACCCAGAGAGCAAACGTCGAAGGGCAGCTCAGGGCCGCGCGACGCCAGTCGATCGCGTGACCATCTGAGTCCTTGAACGTCGATTCACATGAGACCGACCCGCCTGGCGGGCGGCGCTGACACCCCGGCGCTGGATGCGCGATCAGCGCGAACTCGTCACCAGTTCGATGCGCCGGCGCTGTTGCGCGGCGGCCTCGGCATCGCCGGCGCGTTCGGCGCGCATGGCCAGCACGCCGAGCCAGGCCAGCAGCGGCTTGCGCCAGCCCTGCGCCGAGGCGGTGTCGGCGGCCAGCGTGATCGTCGCCGGATCAGCCAGGCCGGCGCGGAACAGCAGCGCTGCGGCGATCAGCCGCGACTGCGGATCGTCAAGGCCCTGCAGTGAGGCCGCACTGCGCGAGGCGATCGCCGCGGCGGCGCTGCGCTGGGCCGTGGGAAGCAGTTCGATCTGCGCCTGGCCCAGCGACTTGCCGGCCAGGTGATCGGCATAGGCCCGCTCCGCCGGCGCCGCATCGCCGCGCCAGCGCTCGAAGCCCTCGCAGGGCGCGAACTCCAGGCTGGCCAAGCGGGCCGCACAGCGCATCAGCTCGGCGCGGGCGACCAGCGCCGGCTGTCCGGTGCGAGCGATCAGCGCATGGCCGCGTTCGAACTCACGTTGTGCCGCGCGTGCATCGCCAGACAGCTCGGCCTTCACCGCGGCCTCGATTGCCGGCCGCGCCTGCAACTGCCAGTCGGGCGGCACCGGCCCGCTCGAGCAACCCGCCAGCATCACGCTGAACACCGCGATGGCGAGCGGGCGCCTCATTTGAGCTTCAGCTCCGTGTCGCGCTGGAACGGCCACTTGCGGTTGACCTCGTCGACCAGTTGTTCGACCTTCTTCACCGTCGCGTCGACCTCGCTGCGCAGCGCATCCAGGTCCTTCGTCGCGCCGCGCACGTTGCCGGCCACTGCCTGGGCCTCGCCGAGCAGTGCGTCGACCTTCTTCAGCGTCTCGCGCGCGTCGCCGAGCAGGCCGTTGAGCTGCACCACCGTGGCCCGGCCCTCGCCGACCAGCCCCTGCGGGCCGAGCAGTTGCGCGTCGGCCTTCGCGGTCAGGCCGTCGATGCGCGCCAGCAGCGTGTTGACGCGGTCCAGCGCCGTGCCGACCTTCTTCGCTTCGGCATCGCCGAGCAGCAGGCCGGAGGCGCCGCGCGGCCCACTGGCGCGTTCGGCCACCTGGCTGGTCAGCGTCTGCACGTTGGTCAGGCTCAGCGAGAGCGCCGAGTCCGACGCGGTCAAGCGCGTCAGGTTCTGGATCAACTCGCGCGTCTCGGAGACCAGCCGCGGCAGCTCCGCCGTGGCATCGCCGACCAGCACGCGGCGCTCGGCGCCGTCGGGCAGCGGCGGGTCGGTCAGCACGCCGCTGTAGGCCTTCAGGCTGGCGCCGCCGACCAGGCTGCGCGCCAGCGTGAACACGCTGCTTTCGCGCAGCCACCTGGCGTCCTTCACGGGAACGTCGATCAGGATGCGCGCGCTGCCGTCGTCGGCCAGTTCGATGCGGCGCACGCGGCCGATCGGGAAGCCGGAGAAGCTGATGTCCATGCCGACACGCACGCCCTCGGAGTCGTCGGCGACCAGCACCAGCCGTTGCGTCGCCTCGAAGGTGCCGCGCGCGTAGAGCAGGTAGAGCACCGTCGCCGCGACCAGCGCGACGAACAGGCCGAGCAGCAGCGCCGCCTTCAGCTCGAGGTTGTCGGGTGCCTTGTCGGGGGTGTCCTTCACGGCGTCGGTGTCAGTAGTAGTTGCCGACCAGCGAGGCGGCTTCGATGATCACGATGACCATGAACATGCGCACCAGTCCCTGCAGCTCGGCGCTGGTGTTGGCGCGGCGGCGCGGCACCGCGTCGAGCACCGAGGCGATCGGCATCAGCGCCACGGTCAGGCCGAGCAGCAGGATCTTCAGCAGAAGGATCAGCGACACCGCCGGCGAGAACACCTGACCGACGGTGTGGGTGTAGGCGGCAAAGCCGGCGCTCGTCAGGCCGTAGACCGACAGGTAGGCGACCACCAGCGTGACCACGCAGCTCACCGCAGCGAGCATCAGCCCGCAGAACGAACCGGCGACCACGCGCGGCAGCACCTCCTGGCGCAGCGGGTCGATGCCCTCGCGGGCCAGAGCGTCCCAGCCACCACCGGTGCGCAGCGTGGCCACCTCTTCGGCCAGCGGCATCGTGCAGCGCAGCGCGGCGAACAGCGCCGCGGCCAGAGGGATCAGCTCCAGCACCAGCACGCGCACCACCATCTCCAGCGCGTACTGCGTGAGGCCGTAGCTCAGCGCGGTGACCAGCACGATGCGGATGACGACGATGCTGATCAACAGGCTCAGCAGCGTGAACCACAGCAGCGACTGCGCCGTGCCGAGATAGATGTGCTTCGCCATCGCACGGCGGTTGCCTGCGCGGTAGCTCGAGGGCGACAGCGCCAGCACGCTGAGCAGTGCAGCCAGGTGGATGGTGCGCCACCAGCCCGCCAGCCATTGCACGGCGCCGCGCGCCAGTCCGGCGGCGGTGTCCTGCGGCGAGCTCAGTGGCGACATGCGGCGATCATAGGCGCCGGCGGGTGCGTGGCTCGGTGCGGGGCGCCGCCATGGCGTCGGGCGGGCGGCGCAGTGTGCGCAGCGCCTCGTCGTGCAGTGCGTCCACCGCCGCCGAATGTGCCGAGGCCTTGCTGCGCAGCACCGCCACCTCCATCGTGCCGAGCGCCGGCAGGCCCAGCTTGTCCTGCAGCAGCAGCAGGCCGGGCGGCACGCTGCAGCGCGTCAGCACGGCCACCGCGATGCCGCTTTCCACCGCGGCGATCTGCCCCGCCAGGCTGGAGCTGTTGTAGACGACGCGGTAGCTGCGCCGCTGCGCGGCCAGCGCCGCGAGCGCCTCGCGCCGCGCCAGGCTGCCCGGCTCGTAGACCGCCACCGGCAGCGGGTCGCGCCGCCAGGCTTCGTGCTGCGGCGCGCCGACCCATACGAGCGGCTCGTGGAAGAGCAGCGTGCCGCGTGTCGGCCGGTCGCGCGAGACCAGGGCCAGGTCCAGCTCGCCGCGCTGCACCCGCGGGATCAGCGAGGTCGACTGCTCGCAGTCGAGCACGATCTCGACGCCGGCGTGGCGGCCGGCGAAGCTGCGCAGCAGCGGCGTCAGGTAGGTCGCCGCGTAGTCGTCGGGCACGCCCAGCCGCACGCGGCCGCTGAGCTGCGGGCCGTGCAGCGCAGCCAGCGCCTCGCCGTGCAGCTCGAGCATGCGGCGCGCGTAGCCGAGCAGTTCGGCGCCGGTGGGCGTCAGTTCGAGGTGCCTCGGGCCGCGCAGCAGCACCGGCCGGCCGGTGGCCTCTTCGAGCTTGAGCAACTGCATGCTGACCGCCGAGGCCGAGCGGTGCAGCTGCGGAGCCGCCGCGGCCAGCGAGCCGACGTCGACCACGGCGACGAAGGCACGCAGCCAGTCGAGTTGCAGGTCGCGCATGGGGACTCCAGGAACCGTTCGATTTTCGAATGGTAGTCGGGATGAAGTTCCGCTTCTCTGACGCAGGGGTCACGGCCACGATGGCGGCCATGAATTCCGATCACATCCGTCTCCCTGTCGGCGTGAGCCGCGAGCGCGAGGGCCTCTGGCTGATGACCGCAGGCGGCGTGCTGCTCGGCACCCTGGGCGTGTTTGTCGAGGAAGCCGGCGTCTCGCCGCTGACGGCCGTCTGGTTCCGCTGCGCCTTCGGCCTGCTGGCGCTGCTGGCCTGGGGCGCCGTCGCCGGACGCCTGGGCGAACTGCGCCTGCGTGGCCGCATGCTCGCCGCGGCGTTGACAGCCGGCGTGCTGGTGGTCTTCAACTGGGCGAGCTTCTTCGCGGCCATCGAGCGCACCTCGATCGGCGTGGCCACCGTCGTCGTGCATGTGCAGCCGATCTGGGTGATGCTGATCGGCGCGTGGTGGTGGCGCGAGCGGATCTCGCCGCGCCAGGCCGTGGCGGTGGTGGTCGCGCTGCTGGGCCTGGCGCTGGCTAGCGGGGTGCTCGATGAAGGGCCGGCGGCGGTCGACCGCGCCTATCTGGTCGGCCTGCTGCTGTGCCTGGTCGGCTCGCTCAGCTATGCGGTGGTGACGCTGCTGGCCAAGGCGGCGCAGGGCATCGGCTCCTATGCCTTCGCCAGCTGGCAATGCGGCGTCGGCGCCGTGCTGCTGGTCTGGTGGCCGTGGCTGAACGGCTGGCCGCCGGCCGGGCCGGCATGGGGCTGGCTGGTCGGCCTGGGCGTGCTGCACACCGGGCTGGCCTACGTGCTGCTGTACGCCGGCATGGCGCGGCTGCCGACGGCGCGCATCGCCGTGCTGCAGTTCGTCTACCCGGGCGCGGCGGTACTCGTCGACCTGTTCGTCTACGGGCGCACGCTCAGCCCCTTGCAGACGGCCGGCATGCTGCTGATGGGCCTGGCGCTGTGGTCGGCGAACCGGCCGGCCGCGCAGGGGGACGGCGGGGCTGGCAAGATGTCGGGCCGCCGCCCGGCGGCCCCTTCGTGAACAACGCCTCCTGCAGTCCATGACCCATTCCTTCCTCGGCCGCCGCGGCATCGTCGTCGCGCCGCACAGCCTGGCTTCCGAAGCCGCCCTGCGCGTGTTGCGCGAAGGCGGCAACGCACTCGAGGCGATGATCGCTGCTGCCGCCGCCATCGCCGTCGTCTACCCGCACATGAACTCGATCGGCGGTGACGGCTTCTGGGTCATCGGCGGGCCGAGCGGCCCGCTCGCCGGCATCGACGCCAGCGGCGCCAGCGCCGCTGCTGCCACGCGCGAGCAGTACGCGCAGCGCGGGGTCAGCGGCAGCATCCCGTTCCGCGGCGGCATCGCGGCGCTGACGGTGGCCGGCACGGTGTCGGGTTGGGGCGCCGCGCATGCCTTGTCGCGTGAATGGGGCGGCACCCTGCCGCTGTCGCGCCTGCTGGAAGATGCGATCTGGTACGCCCGCGAGGGCATCCCGGTCACGCACAGCCAGCACGCCGCCACGGCCGCGAAGCGCGACGAGCTGGTGGCCATCCCCGGCTTCGCCGAGACCTTCCTCGTCGACGGTGCCGCACCCACCGCCTTCAGCCGCTTCCTGCAGCCGCGCCTGGCCGCCACGCTCTCGCGCATCGCCGAGCACGGCACCGAGGACTTCTACCGCGGTGCATTGGCGAAGCAGCTCGCCGCCGAACTGGCCGCGATCGGCAGCCCGCTGACCGCCGCCGACCTCGCCGCGCACCAGGCCAGGCGCATCGATCCGCTGACGCTGGCCATCCCTGGCGCCACGCTGGCCAACATGACACCGCCTTCGCAGGGCGTGGTCTCGCTGATGATCCTGGGCATCATGCAGCGCCTGAAGGGATGGGATGCCGATCCGACCGGCGCCGCCTTCGTGCATGCGCAGGTCGAGGCGACCAAGCAGGCCTTCGCGCTGCGCGACCGCCACGTCACCGACCCGGCCTTCATGACGATCGCGCCGCCCGATCTGCTGCGCGACGAACTGCTCGATCAACTCGCGGCGCAGATCGACCCCCAGCGTGCCGCGCCCTGGGGCAAGCGCACCGACCCCGGCGACACGGTCTGGATGGGCGTGATCGACGGCGAGGGCCGCGCGGTGTCCTTCATCCAGAGCATCTATCACGAGTTCGGCGCCGGTGTGGTGCTCGCGGAGTCGGGCGTCAACTGGCAGAACCGCGGCTGCAGCTTCAGCCTCGACCCCTCGCACATCAACCGACTGGAGCCGGGCAAGCGGCCCTTCCACACCCTCAACCCGGCGCTGGCGCGGCTGGCCGACGGCCGGCTGATGGTCTACGGCACGATGGGTGGCGACGGCCAGCCGCAGACGCAGGCGACCGTCTTCAACCGCATCCAGCGCTTCGGCCTGGAGCCGCAGGCCGCCATCGAGCTGCCGCGCTGGCTGCTCGGCCGCACCTGGGGCATGTCCAGCGACAGCCTGAAGCTCGAGGCGCGTTTCCCGGTATCGACCATCGACGCGCTGAGAGCCATGGGCCACGACGTCGAACTGCTGGCCGACTGGGACGAATCGGTCGGCCACGCCGGCGCGCTGATCCGCCAGCCGGACGGCCTGCTGATCGGCGGCTTCGACCCGCGCAGCAACGGCTCGGTGGCGGCGTTCTGATGCGCAAGCCGACGGACGAACCCGGTACCACGGTCGCCACGCTGGCCAACGGCGTGCGTGTGCTGCTGATCGACCTGCCCGGCGTGGGCAGCGCCAGCGTCAGCGTGTTCGTGCGCACCGGCAGCGCGCACGAGGGTGCGAAGCTCAACGGCATCAGCCACGTCGTCGAGCACATGGCCTTCAAGGGCACGCGCACGCGCGACTGCCAGCGCATCAACCTCGACGCCGAACGCCTGGGCGCCGAGGTCAACGCGCACACCGACAAGGACCACACCGCCTTCCACATGCGCGGCCTGGCCGACGACGCGCCGCGCTTCGTGCGCATGCTCGGCGACATCGTGCGCGAGAGCACCTTCCCGGCCGATGAGCTCGAGCGCGAGCGCCGCGTGATCCTGCACGAGATCGCCGACGACGAGGACGACCCGCTGACCATCGCCTTCCAGCTGTTCGACGAGGAGTGCTTCGGCACCCACCCGGCGGCGCTGCCGGTGATCGGCCGGCGCGCCAACATCGCGCGCTTCACGCGTGACGACCTGCTCGGCTACGTGCAACGCCAGTACAGCGGCGCCAACGTGGTGATCGGCGTGGCCGGCGCGGTGGATGCGGACGCGGTGCTCGCCGCCGCCGAAGCCGCTTTCGGCGACCTGCCGAGCGGCGAGGAGAACACGCTGACCGAGCCGGCCTGGGTCGGCGGCATCGCGACGAAGCGTCTGGTCGGCAGCAGCCAGACCCATGTCGTGATCGGCTGGCCGATCGCTTCGCTGGTCGACGACGACCCGGTCGGCGCGGTGGCCGCCGCCGTGCTCGGCGAGGGCATGAGCTCGCCGCTGCTCGACCGCATCCGCGAGCGAAAGGGGCTGGCCTACCACACGCATTGCTCGGCCGACGTGCTCGGCCGATGGGGGCAGTTCGTCATCGAGGCCTCGACCGCGCCGGAACACCTCGACGAGTTCTGCACCGAGGTCAGTGCGTTGCTGCGCGAGATGGCTGCCGGCGTCGAGCCGGTGCATCTGGAGCGCGCTCGCAACCAGCTCACGGTGCGCTCGCTGCGCACGAGCGAGCAGCCGTACCGGCGTGTCGAGGAGGCGGCGCTGGACCTGCTGTTCCTCGGCCGGGTGCGGCCGCGTGCGCAGTCGCTGGCGCGGCTGAGGCGCGTCTCGGCGGCGAAGGTCGCGCAGGCTTTCGAGGCGATGCTCGCGCAGCCGGTGGCGACCGCCATCACCGGGCGGCTGCCGCGCAACGCCCACGAGCGTGTGGCAGCGAGGTTGCATGCCTGATCCGTCGCCCGATCCGCGCCTGCTGCCGGTGCTGCTGACGGTGGTCGAGGCGCTGGCGACGATCGCCTTCGCGCTGTCGGGCCTGCTGGAAGCGGCGCGCAAGCGGCTCGATGCGGTGGGTGTCTGCGTCGTCGCCGGTCTGGCTGCCTTCGGCGGCGGCACGCTGCGCGACGTGCTGCTCGACCGGCGCCCGTTCTTCTGGGTCGAGCACGCTGCCTGGCTGTGGGCGCTGCTGGCGCTGTGCATCGCGGCGATGGCGGTGCTGCACGCGCGCCACTTCGCGCCGACCGAGCGGGCCATGCAGTGGCCCGATGCATTGGGCCTCGGCCTGTTCAGCGCCGGCGGCACGCAGATTGCGCTGGCGCAGGGTATGCCGGCGATCGTGGCGGTGCTGATGGGCGTGGTCACCGCCGTGTTCGGCGGTGTGCTGCGCGACATCGTCTGCAATCAGATCCCCAAGGCCTTCAGCGACCACCGGCCCTACGCCGTCTGCGCCTTCGTCGGCGCCTGGGTGCTGGTGGCGGCGCTGGCCCTCGGCATGCCCGAGACGGCCGCGGTGCTGCTCGCCGCCGCCGTGGCCACCGGCCTTCGCGCGCTGGCGCTGTGGACCGACTTCAGGTTGCCGGCGTGGTCGTCGGGCCACGAGCCGAACGACTGACCGGTCCTGGCACTGTCACGCCGAACACCTGGCGCAGGTAGGCGAGGAAGGTCTCGTCGTCGCAGAGCGTCTTGCCCGGGCTGTCCGACAGCTTGGCCACCGGCTGGCCGTTGCAGCGCACCAGCTTCATGACGATGTTCAGCGTTGGCAGGCCGAGGTCGTTGGTGAGATGTGTGCCGATGCCGAAGCCGACCTGCGCCCGGTCGCCGAAATGGCGGTACAGCGCGATGGCGCGCTCGATGTCCAGGCCGTCCGAGAACACCAGCCGCTTGGTGTGCGCATCGAGCTTCAGCCGCTCGTAGTGCGCCAGCGCCTTCTCGCCCCACACGACCGGGTCGCCCGAGTCGTGGCGCAAGCCGTCGAACAGCTTGGCGAAGTAGAGGTCGAAGTCGGCGAGGAAGGCGTCCATGCCGATCACGTCGGTCAGCGCGGTGCCCAGGTCGCCGCGGTACTCCTGCACCCAGTCCTCGAAGGCGGCCTTCTGGTGGTCGCGCAGCCGGTAGCCCAGCGCCTGGTAGCTCTGCAGGTACTCATGCGCCATCGTGCCGATCGGCACCAGTCCGAGGTCGCGCGCCAGCAGCACGTTGGAGGTGCCCTTGAAGTGCTCGGGCAGCGAGGCCTGGAAGGCCGACACCACCTCGCGCTGCCAGGCGCCGGAGAAGCGCCGCCGCACGCCGAAGTCGAACAGGTCGAAGGAGTGGCGCAGGCGCGTCTGTGTGGTGAAGCTGCGCAGCCGCTCGATCTTCGCGGCCAGGCGGCGGCGGCCGTCGGCCAGCGTGTCCGCGCCGGCCAGCCGCCGGCTGTAGAGCTCGTGAACGATCGCCAGCACGTGGATCTCGAAGAACATCACGTGCACCTGCGGCCCTTCTGCCACGATGTGCAGCGTCTCGCCCTCGGCCCAGGCGCGGATGAAGTCGCGCTGCAGCCGGAAGATGCGCAGGAAGTCGACGAAGTCCGGCTTGATGTAGCGAAGGCCGCGCATGTAGGCCAGCTCGTCGGGCTGGAACGACAGGCCGCACAGCGCGTCGAGCGCCTCGTTGACCTCGGGCAGCAGGTCGGCGAGCGGGAACTGCGGCGTGTTGCGGCAGACGAAGTGGTACTCGGCCTGCGTCTGCGGGTGCCGATGCAGCATCGTCTGCCACATCGTGAACTTGTAGAGGTCGGTGTCGAGCAGGCTGGTGATCGGGGCGGTGGGCATGGCAGTGCTCAGGCAGGCATGAGTTCGGCGAGCAGCTCGCTGGTCGTGGCCAGGCGGGCACCGCGCTGTTGCATCGCGGCGAGGAAGGCGGCCTGCTGCGCCTCGAAGCTGCTGACCGGGCTCATCGCATCGGTCAGCAGAACGAGCCGGTCGGCGCGGCCGCCGAGACCGTGTTCGACCAAGTGCTCGACGGTGGCCTTCACGCAGTGGCTGCCGGCCTCGCCGGCGACGATGACCCGCTCCGCGCGACCGAGGCGTTCGAGTAGCGCACGGTTGAGCTGCGTGCCCTCGTCGTCCGCCAGCGGCACCTCGGCCTGCACCGCGCTGTAGTGCTCGGTCCAGGGGTTGAGGCCCTTGAAGACGTAGTCGACGCTGCGCGAGCGGCGCTCTTCCCAGGCGGCGCAGGCGGCCTGCACCGCCGCATGCAAGTTGTGGCCCCAGGTGCCGACCTCGCAGTGCACCGGCCAGACCATCAGCGTGTAGCGGCCGCCGGCCTCCAGCGCGTCGAGGTAGGCCTGCACGCGCGTGCGGACCGAGGCGTCACGCGGCACGAACTCGCCGCTGCGCAGCTGCGCCGCGGTGATCGGCGTGAACGGAGTCACCGCGCCGCCATCACCGCGCTGCCAGAAGGTCGGGTGGGCGACGTCGAGACGGTGGTGCGAGTCGAGCGTCACGGTGATCGCGTCGATCGCGTCACCGGCGGCGGTGACGAAGTGGGCGAGCCGGCGCATGTCGGCATCCGCGCCGGGTACCGGCAGCGCCGGCGTGTGCGGGGCGGGCCCGTCGCAGAAGTCGTTCTGCGGGTCGATCACGAGCAGATGGGTGGTGGTCATGAGCGTTCTCATCCGGGTTCACACGACGAGCCGGCCTTGCCGATCGGCGATGGTGATCGTCGCCTGCAGGCCGGCACTGAAACGCAGGAAATCCGACTCCATGCCGTCGGAGAAGATCACGCCGTGTTCCGGCATTCTGGACCGGAGCACCAGCGGCTCGTCGCGCGTGGCATGGCCGAACACGATCTCGGCGCTCGACGAGCGCGAAGGGAAGGGCTCGCGCACCGCGAAGGTCAGGCGTGGCGTGTCCCAGGGCTCGGGCTGGTAGTCCGGCAGCGCGCCGCGGACCAGCGAGCGGGTGATGCCGAACGAACCGGTGACCACGCTCTTCAGCCAGGCGGTGGAGCCCAGCCCGGTCGCGACGATCAGGCCGCTGGACGATTGCAGCTCGCGGCGCTGGCCGAGCCGCAGTTCGTACAGCGCCGAGGTGTGACTGCGCGGGCCGATGAAGAGGTCGTTGACGGCGCGCAGCACCTGGCCGTCGGACAGCGTGGCCTGCGCCATCGTCACCGCCTTCGCGGCACGCCGCTCGGAGGCCACCTCGGGCAGCAGCGCGGCCAGATCGCCTGGCGCGAAGGGCAGCAGCACGCCGTCCCAGCGCTGCGGCTCGGGGTTCAGGCCGACGAGCGGCTGGCCGTCGAGGTACTTCATGGTGTTGGCGACCAGGCCGTCCTGCCCCAGCGCGACGACGATGTCGTCGGCGCCGAAGACGAAGTTGGTCAGGAAGCCGCGGTCGACCATCTGCCAGCGGCCCCAGCCCTGCAGCGTGGTGACCACGGTGTCCAGGCTCCTGGCGTAGGCGGCGTTCTCGCGCACGTAGTCGGCGAAGTCCGCCCCGAGGTGCTCGAGGTAGAACTTCGCCTGCGCGAGCGTGTGGTGCTTGGCGACCAGCTCCTCCAGCCGCGTGCGCCGCGTCACCAGCACGACCTTGCGCTCGCCCGTGCCGTTCATCGCGCTGGCCATCACGCCGCTCCCCTGTTCGCCGCGGGGGCGGCGAGCAGCGACTGCAGCAGCTCCGGCGACACGTTGAGCTGGCCGATGTGCTGGGCGCGCTCCGCGATGCCGCCGAAGGCCTGAGCGATCAGCTGGCCCGGCTGCATCGACGACGCTGCGAGCGCCTGCACCAGCCGCGGGTCGGCCTTCTCCAGCGCCTGCACCACGGCGGCGACGCGGTGCGCCTCGGCGTCGGCCAGCGCGCGGGCGTTGCGCGCCTGGCCGTCGACCAGGTCGCGGCGCTGCGCCTCCAGCGCGATGTCGGCGGCCATCTGTTCGTCGCGCAGGGTGTTCTCGCGCTTGAGCACCGCGGCCTTGGCGTCCATCTGCGTCTCGCGGATCTGGCGCTTCTTCTGCTCGACGGCGATCTCGGTGTCAAGTTCGTTCTGCCGGATCGCACGCTCGTTCTCGACCGCCGACATGCGCCGCGTGTAGACCGCCTCGTCGGCGGCCTTCAGGTTGGCTTCGCGGGCATGCGCCTCGAGCGCGCGGGCGATGTCGGGCGTGGGCTTCACCGCGACGATGGCCACGCCCAGGATCTCGAGACCCAGCGACTGGATCTCGGCCTGCGCCGCCAGCTCTTGCTGCGCGGCGCGGGCGATCGTCGCCGAGGCGCGCAGCGCCTGCTTCAGCTCGAGCGCCTGCACCGAGCGCTGCACGATCACCTCGACCTGCATCGCCACCCGGTCGCCCAGGCGCAGCGGGTCGTCGCTGACGTAGCCTTCGCCGCCGGGGGCCAGCGAGAAGTCCATCAGCGCCGCGGTGCGCCGTGGGTCGGCGATGCGGTAGGTCACCTGGCCCTGCACGGTGACGCTCTGGAAGTCGGCCGTGGTCAGCTCGAGCATGAAGGCGCGGTCCTGGCTGGCCACCGGCACGGCCACCAGCGTGCTCGCCGGCGCGTAGTAGAAGAAGGACTGGCCGGCGCCTTCGCGGATGACCTTGCCGCCCTTGAACTGCAGCAGGTGCACGGTGGGCTGGCTCTTGACGAAACGGATGCCGAACATGGGGTGTTCCTTTCTCGTGAGTTGTACAAAACAACTCTTGTGGGTTGCACAGTACAACCAAACCGGGCAGACTGCAAGCCGATGAGCGGAAAGACACCACACCTGCCCCCGGATCAGGGGCACCCGCGGCCCTTCAGCACGGTCGATCTGGCCATCTTCACGGTGCTGGACGACAGGCTGAAGGTCCTGCTGGTGCAGCGCCCGGACGGCCGCGACGAGCCCTTCCCCGGCCGTTGGGCGCTGCCCGGCGGCTTCGTCGACATGGCGCGCGACGCCGACCTGGCGGCCTGCGCGCGGCGCACGCTGCACGACAAGACCGGTGTCGACAGCCCCTACCTGGAGCAGCTCGGCAGCTGGGGCGGCGCGGCGCGCGACCCGCGCGGCTGGTCGGCCACGCATGTCTACCTGGCGTTGATGCCGGCCGGCGGTGTGGTGCTCGAGCGCGGCGGCAACGCAGCCGACGTGCGCTGGTTCGAGGTCGACGGCCGCTTGCCGCCGCTCGCCTTCGACCACGGCGAGATCCTGCGTGCGGCGGTGGAGCGGCTGCGCAGCAAGGTCGAGTACACCTCGCTGCCGGCCTTCCTGCTGGCCGAGCCGTTCACGCTGCCGCAGCTGCAGCGCATCTACGAGATCGTGCTCGGCCGGCCGGTGGACAAGAGCGGCTTCCGCACGCGCGTGCTGGCCTCCGACCTGCTCGAGGCCGAGGGCACGGTGGCCTCGGACACCGGCCGCGCCGCGCTCGGCTTCCGGCTGCGCGACCGCAGCGCGCCGGTGGTCTTTCCGCGCACCTTCAGCCCGCGCGGCGAGAAGTAGTCGCCCGGCGGCTCAGCGCAGCCCGGCCAGCGTCGCGGCCAGACCGATCAGTGCGCACGCGCCGAGCAGCGGCATCACGCCCAGCTTGAAGCGGAACAGTGCCGCGGCCGCCGCGGCCATCAGCAGCGCCGAGAAGACCTCGAAGCGCCCCGCGAAGCCCTGCGGCCACAGCACGTGGTAGGCGAAGAACAGCGCCAGGTTGAGGATCACGCCGACCACCGCCGCGGTGATTGCCGACAGCGGCGCGGTGAAGCCCAGCTTGCCGTGCGTGGCTTCCACCAGCGGCCCGCCGGCGAGGATGAAGACGAACGAGGGCAGGAAGGTGAAGAAGGTCACCACCGTGGCGGCCAGCGCGGCGCCGAGGAACAGCGCGTCCGGCCCCAGCACCGCCTGGCCCCAGCCGCCGACGAAGCCGACGAAGGCCACCACCATGATCAGCGGGCCGGGCGTCGTCTCGCCCAGCGCCAAGCCGTCGATCATCTGCGTGGCGCTGAGCCACTGGTGCGTCTCCACCGCGCCCTGGAAGACGTAGGGCAGCACCGCGTACGCACCGCCGAAAGTCAGCAGCGCGGCCTTGGTGAAGAACCAGCCCATCTGCGCCAGCGCGCCGTGCCAGCCCTGCGTGGCCACCAGCGTGCCCATCACCAGCGCCCACAGGCCGAGGCCGATGGCGAGCACGCGCGCCAGGCGGCTGGTCGCGTAGCGGGCATGCGCCGGCGTCGGCGTGTCATCGTCGATCAGCGCCGGGCCGTAGCTCGCCTTCGCCTCGGCATGACCGCCGCCGAGCGCGAAGACCTGCGGTGCGTGCCGCGAACCCAGCCAGCCGATCGCCGCCGCGGCAGCGACGATGGCCGGGAAGGGCAGGCCGAAGACGAAGATGGCGACGAAGGCCAGCGCCGCGATGCCCCACATCCAGCGGTTCTTCAGCGCCCGGCTGCCGATGCGCCAGGCGGCGTGCAGCACCAGCGCCGTCACGGCGGGCTTGAGGCCGGCGAAGATGCCGGCCACCAGCGGCACCTGGCCGAAGCGCAGGTAGATCCAGCTCAGCGCGATCAGGATGAAGAGGGATGGCAGCACGAACAGCGCCCCGGCGACGATGCCGCCGACGCTGCGGTGCATCAGCCAGCCGATGTAGGTGGCCAGCTGCTGCGCTTCCGGGCCAGGCAACACCATGCAGTAGTTCAGCGCGTGCAGGAAGCGGCGCTCGCTGATCCAGCGGCGCCGCTCGACCAGCTCCGCGTGCATGATGGCGATCTGCCCGGCCGGGCCGCCGAAGCTGATGAAGCCGAGCTGCAGCCAGAACCGCAAGGCCTCACCGAAGCGAACAGGGGCGGGCGGCGCGTCGGCCGGTATCGAAGTCATCCGTCAAGGGTATCCGAGCGTGCCACATCGTGTTTCATGGATCGGCCCGAAGCGGGTTACCCTGCGCGGTTGTTGCTGACACGAAGCGAAGAACACACCGATGTGGGGACAGAACAAACCCGTCGTGCTCTCGTACGGCCGGCCGAAGTCGCGCTTTGCGCTGCCGCCCTGGCTGGTGCTGCTGATTCTCGGTGCCGCCGCCGGCGCGGCCGGCGTGGTGTACGTGCAGGAGAAACACCTGCCGCCGCGCCTGAGCGCCAGCGCCTCGACCGAACTGCGCATCTCCTACGAGCAGGCCGACGCCGAGCGCCAGAAGCTGGCTGCCGATCTCGCCGCCGCGACCAAGAAGCTGGATGCCGCGCTGACCGACACCAAGCGCCTGAACGACGAGCTGGCCGCGGCGCGTGCCAGCAGCGAGAAGGTCCGGCTCGACCTGGAGTTCGCCGCCGACGCGCTGCCGCCCGACCCGCGTGGCGGCACGGTCGAGGTGCGCGCCGGGCGCCTGCTGCGCAAGGGCTCGGCGCTGTCCTACGAGGTGGCGCTGACCCGAGCAGGCGGCAGCAAACCGATGGCCGCGGTGCTGCAGCTGAGCATCGTCGGCGACGGGGCGAACGGTGCCGAGACGCGCGTCGTCACCAAGCCGGTGGCGCTGTCGATCGGTAGCCATGAGTTCGCGCGTGGCAGCCAGCCGCTGCCCGACGGCTTCCGGCCACGCCAGGCGACCATCACCGTGCTCGACCGGCCCGACGGCCGCCAGCTCGGCATGCGGGTGATGTACGTGAAGTGAAGTAGGCTTGCGCGCCATGCGCATCGCCGAGATCCGCCAGCGCCTGCGTGCGCTGGATGCCAAGCCCGCCCACGAGGAGCGTGTGCTGCGCCTGTGGGCGCAGGCGCGGCCGCAGACCAGCGGCCGCCGCCGTATCGAGGACTGGTTGCCGCTGCCGCTGCGCGAGGCGCTGCCGGCGATCGAGGCCGAGCTGGAATCGCTGGCCAGCGTGCGCTCGGTGCACGGCGGCGAGGACGGCTCGCAGCGCCTGCTGGTGTCGCTGGCCGACGGGCAGGCGGTTGAGAGCGTGCTGCTGCCGCGCGACGGCCTGTGCGTCTCGACCCAGGCCGGCTGCGCGGTCGGCTGCGTGTTCTGCATGACCGGGCGCGACGGCCTGCTGCGCCAGCTCGGCAGCGCCGAGATCGTCGCCCAGGTGGCGCTGGCGCGGCGCCAGCGGGCGGTGCGCAAGGTGGTCTTCATGGGCATGGGCGAGCCGGCGCACAACCTCGACAACGTGCTCGAGGCGATCGACCTGCTCGGCACCGCCGGCGGCATCGGTCACAAGCAGCTGGTGTTCTCCACGGTCGGCGACGAGCGCGTGTTCGAGCGCCTGCCGCAGGGCCGCGTCAAGCCGGCGCTGGCGCTGTCGCTGCACACGACGAAGGCGGATCTGCGCCAGCAGCTGCTGCCGCGCGCGCCGCGTTTCGATCCGGCCGACCTGGTCGAGGCCGGCGAACGTTACGCACGTGCGACCGGCTACCCGATCCAATACCAATGGACGTTGATCGAAGGCGTCAACGATGGTGACGACGAGGTCGAGGCGCTGATCGCCTTGCTCAAGGGCCGCTACGCGATCATGAACATGATCCCGTTCAATGCCGTCGACGGGCTGGATTACCGGCGCCCCTCGGCGGAACGTGCTGGCGAGATCATGCGCATGCTCAACCACCGCGGCGTG
>NZ_CALRZC010000168.1:0-18568 GCF_943372545.1 Variovorax sp. YR752
CGGCGGCGCCTTCTCCGGATGGGCTGCGGCGAACCTGCGCGAGGGCCAGACGCTGGACGTGATGCCGCCGCAGGGCCGCTTCACGATCGAGCCCGATGCGGCGGCGCGCCGCCACGTGCTCTTCATCGCCGCGGGCAGCGGCATCACACCGGTGCTCTCGCTGGTCAAGACGCTGCTGGCGCGCGAGCCGGGCACCCGCTGCACGCTGGTCTACGGCAACCGGCGCATCGCCTCGATGATGTTCAAGGAAGAGCTGGAGGACCTGAAGGACCGCCACCTGAACCGCTTCACGCTGCTGCCGGTGTTCTCGCGCGAGGCGCAGGACGCGCCGCTGTTCAACGGCCGGCTCGACGAAGCGCGCATCGCAGAGTTCCTGCGCACGCTGGTGCCGGCCGACGGCATCGACGAAGCCTTCGTCTGCGGCCCGGCCGGCATGCTCGACGGCGCGGTGGCGGCGCTCGCCGGCGCGGGCATCGCCGCGCAGCACATCCACGTGGAGCGCTTCGGCGATGTCAACGCCGCGGCGGCCCACCATGTCGAAGAGGGTGACGCCGACCACGCCAAGGTCACGCTGGTCATCGACGGGTTGCAGCGCCAGGTGGAGTTCCGCCTCAGCGACCTGTCCATCCTCGACGCCGCGCGGCGCACCGGGCTCGACGTGCCCTACGCCTGCAAGGCCGGCGTCTGCTCGACCTGCAAGGGCAAGGTGCTCGACGGCCAGGTGCGCATGGACCGCAACCTCGCACTCAACGAGGCGGAGGTGGCGCAGGGCTTCGTGCTGTGCTGCCAGGCCCATCCGACGACGCCGAGCGTCACGATCACGCTGGACGAGCGATAGACGAAGACGATGGCCCGAGGACGCTCCGCCGACTACGACCTCAACCGCGAGTCCATCGTGCGAACCGCCACGCGGCTGTTCGCGCAGCAGGGTTACCCCGGCACCTCGATGAGCGATCTGGCCAAGGCCTGCGGCATCTCCAAGCCACTGCTGTACCACTACGTCAGCGACAAGTACGAACTGCTGCGCGAGATCACCGACGGCCACGTGACTCGGCTGGAGGCGCTGGTCGGCGAGGTCGAGGCCCTGAAGCTGGCGCCGCCGGCACGGCTGCGCGAGCTGATCCGCCGCTTCGTGCACGAGTACGCGCAGGCCCGCCACGACCATGGCGTGCTGACCCAGGACGTCAAGTTCCTCGAGCCGCGCGACCGAAACCGCGTGCTGCGCAAGGAGCGCGCCGTGGTGGCTGCCTTCGCCGCCACCATCGCCGAGGCGCGGCCGGATCTGGCGCAAGCCGCGCTGGCCAAGCCGCTGACCATGCTGCTGTTCGGCATGATCAACTGGATGTTCACCTGGCTGAAGCCCGAGGGCACGCTCGGCCACGACGACATGGCACCGATCGTCGCCGACCTCTTCCTCGGCGGCCTGGGCGCCGTGCAGGCACCCGCGACCACCGTGTTAGCCCCGAACTGATTCGTCGACCGATCAGTCGATAATTCCGCCACCCCTCTTCCAGGAGACAAGCGATGAAATTCCAACGCCTCGTGCTGAGCGCGACGATAGCCCTGCTCGCCGCCAGCGGCGCCGCCCGGGCCGACATCACCGTCGGCGTCACCGTCTCGGCCACCGGCCCAGCCGCGTCGCTGGGCATCCCCGAGAAGAACACCGTCGAGCTGATGCCCAAGACGATCGCGGGCCAGAAGGTCAGGTACATCGTGCTCGACGACGGCTCCGACACGACCAAGGCGGTGGCCAATACGCGCAAGCTGATCACCGAGGACAAGGTCGACATCGTGCTCGGCTCGACCATCACGCCGAACTCGCTGGCGATGATCGACGTGGTCGCCGAGAACCAGGTGCCGATGATCTCGATGGCCGCCTCGGCGCGCATCGTCGAGCCGGTGGACGCCAAGCGCCGCTGGGTGTTCAAGACGCCGCAGAACGACATCATGATGTCGCTGGCCATTGCCACCCACATGGCCAACAGCGGCGTCAAGACGGTCGGCTTCATCGGCTTCGCCGACGCCTACGGCGAAGGCTGGTACGGCGAGTTCTCCAAGGTCGCGCCGATCAAGGGCCTGCAGATCGTCGCCAACGAGCGCTATGCACGCACCGACACCGCTGTCACCGGCCAGGTGCTGAAGATCATGGCGGCCAAGCCCGATGCGATCCTGGTCGCCGGCTCGGGGACGCCCGCGGCGCTGCCGCAGAAGACGCTCAAGGAGCGTGGCTACACCGGCAAGTACTACCAGACGCACGGCGTGGCGAACAGCGACTTCCTGCGTGTCGGCGGCAAGGACGTGGACGACACCTTCCTGCCCGCCGGCCCGGTGCTGGTGGCCGACCAGTTGCCCGCCTCGCACCCGGTGCGCAAGACGGCGCAGGCCTACGTTGCCACTTACGAGGCGGCCCACGGCAAGGGTTCGGTCTCGACCTTCGGCGCGCACGCCTGGGATGCCGGGGTGCTGATGGCCGCCGCGGTGCCAGCGGCACTGAAGAAGGCCCAGCCGGGCACGCAGGCGTTCCGCGTGGCGCTGCGCGACGCGCTCGAGCAGGTCAAGGACGTGGCCGGCGCCCACGGCATCTTCACGATGTCGCCGACCGACCACCTCGGCCTGGATCAGCGCGCCTACGTGATGGTGAAGATCCAGAACGGCGCCTGGAAGTACCAGCCCTGACAGCAGAACACTTCGATGCGGTGATCGTCGGCGCGGGAGCGGCCGGCCTTCACTGCGCGGCGATGGCCGGGCAGCTCGGCGCGAAGGTGCTGCTGCTCGACCATGCGCCCAAGGTGGCGGAGAAGATCCGCATCTCCGGCGGCGGGCGCTGCAACTTCACGAATCGTGAGGCCACGCCCGCCAACTTCCTTTCCGAGAACCCGCACTTCTGCCGCTCGGCGCTGGCGCGCTACACCCCGGCGGACTTCATCGCGCTGGTCGAGCGCCACGGCATCCGCTGGCACGAGAAGCACAAGGGTCAGCTGTTCTGCGACCGCTCGGCCGAGGACATCATCACCATGCTGCTGACCGAGTGCGAGGCCGGCGGGGTGGTGCGGCGCCAGCCCTGCGCGGTGCGCGAGGTGCGGCGAGCCGGCGACGGTTTCGAGCTCGACACCGACGGCGGCCCGGTCGCCACCGCGAGACTCGTCGTCGCCACCGGCGGCCTGTCGATTCCCAAGATCGGTGCCACCGACTTCGGCCATCGCCTGGCGATGCGCTTTGGCCATCGCATCGTCGAGACACGCCCCGGCCTGGTACCGCTGACCTTCGACGGCACGGTCTGGGCCCCCTTCGTGCCGCTGGCCGGCATCTCGCTGGAGGTCGGCATCGAGGCCGGCAGCGGCAAGGCGCGCGGGCGATTCCTCGAAGACCTGCTCTTCACCCACCGAGGCCTGAGCGGCCCGGCGGTGCTGCAGGCCTCCAGCTACTGGCACGAGGGCGAGCCGCTGCGCATCGACCTGGCCCATGGCCATGAGCTTGCCGACCCATTGCTGGCCGCCAAGCGCGGCTCGCGCCGCCAGCTCGGCAACGAACTGGCCGAGCTGCTGCCGCGCCGCCTGGCCGAGGCCTGGCTGGCCGCGCGCCCCGGCTGGGCCGCCCGGCCGGTGGCCGAGATGCGTGACGCCGACCTGCGCGAACTCGCCGCCGGCCTGCAGGGCTGGGAAATCCGGCCCGCCGGCAGCGAGGGCTACCGCAAGGCCGAAGTGACGCTGGGCGGCGTCGATACCCGCGAACTCAGTTCGCAGACGATGGAAAGCCGGCTCGTGCCAGGACTGTTCTTCATCGGCGAGGTGGTCGACGTCACTGGCTGGCTCGGCGGTTACAACTTCCAGTGGGCCTGGGCCAGCGCGGCAGCCTGCGCCAGGGCGCTGGGAGCCGCTGTGGGGCCTAACTTGCACGGCTGAGTTTCCGACATATAATCGACGTCTTTGCTGGCAAACCCGCGCCGCGATTGCGGCGACAGATCCTGGCAGGAACTCCGGACCCTCCGGCCAGGAACGCGTCGCAACACCGAGCGCAATTCAACCCTTTCATCTGTACATGACTACGATTCGCGTCAAAGAAAACGAGCCGTTCGACGTGGCACTGCGCCGCTTCAAGCGCACCATCGAGAAACTCGGGCTGCTGACCGACCTGCGCGCCCGCGAGTTCTACGAGAAGCCCACCGCCGAGCGCAAGCGCAAGAAGGCCGCGGCCGTCAAGCGCCATTTCAAGCGCGTTCGCAGCATGCAGCTGCCCAAGAAGCTGTACTGAGCTTCCGGCCGCATCACCGAAGCCCGCACCCTTGCGGGCTTTGTCGCTTCTGGAGTCGCCATGAGCCTGAAAGACCGCATCACCGAAGACATGAAGGCCGCGATGCGCGCCAAGGAAGCCGCCCGGCTGCTGACCATCCGCGGCCTGATGGCGGCGATGAAGCAGAAGGAAGTCGACGAGCGCATAGAGCTCGATGACGTGGCGATCGTCGGCATCGTCGACAAGCTGATCAAGCAGCGCAAGGACTCGATCTCGCAGTTCGCCGCTGCCGGCCGCACCGACCTGGTCGACAAGGAAACCGCCGAACTGCAGGTGCTCGAGGGCTATCTTCCCGCGCGCCTGTCGGCCGAGGAAGTCGCCGCGCAGGTGGCCGCCATCGTCGCCGAGCTGGGCGCCGCCGGACCGGGCGACATGGGCAAGGTGATGGGCGCCGCGAAAACCAGGCTCGCCGGCAAGGCGGACATGGCGCAAGTGTCGGCGGCGGTGAAGCAGGCCCTTTCGCGTTGAGGTGAGACGAGCATGATCCCGACCCGCCAGCTGCTGCGCAACGTGGCTCCCGACGTCTGCGTCGCCCCGCAACTCGAACCGGCGGCGATGGCCGAACTGGCTGCGATGGGCTTCAAGAGCGTCGTCAACAACCGGCCCGACTTCGAAGAGGGGCCGCACCAGCCGACCAGCGTGCAGATGGAGGCCGCAGCGAAGGCCGCCGGCCTCGCCTACGCCTACCTGCCGGTGCAGCCGGCCTACCAGTCGCCCGAGCAGATCGCGCGCATGGCCGAGCTGCTGGCCGCGCTGCCACGGCCGATGGTGGCCTTCTGCCGCAGCGGCACACGCTCGGGCAAGCTCTACCAGGCTGCGCTCGCGCGCTGAGGCCGGCGCGCCGCGCTGCCGCCTGCCCCAGCCATGCGCCCGCGTTCGAAATTCCTGCTGCTGGCGATCCTGCCGCTGCTGCTGACGCTGGCGCTGATCGCACTGGCGATGCACCGGCAGCAGCAGGACCTGCTGCGCCGCGAACGGCAGGTGATCGAATCGGCCACCATCGCTGCGAAGGAAGCCGAGCTGCTCCATCTCGTCGGCATGGCGCGCAGCGTGCTCACGCCGCTGTACGACACGCGCCGCGACGATGCGCAGACCCTGCATCAGGCGCTGCGCCTGCTGGCCGAGATGGACTACGGCATCGACGGCTACTTCTTCGCCTTCGACACCGGCGGCCGCAACCTGCTGCACCCGCGCCAGCCCGAACTGCAGGACCAGGACCTGTGGGAGCTGCGTGACGCCGCCGGTGTGCCGGTGATCCGTGATCTGATCGCCCGTGCCCACGAGGGCGGCGGGTTCGTTCGCTACCTGTGGGACAAGCCTTCCACGCGGACGACCACGCCCAAGCTCGCCTATGCGGTCTCGCTGCCGCGCTGGAACATGGTGATCGGCACCGGCGTCTACCTCGACGACATCCAGGCCACGCTGGACCGGCTCGACGCCCAGGTCGACGAGAACGTCTCGACCACGATGTGGTGGCTCGCCGCCATCGCCCTGCTGGGCGTGGTGCTGATCGGCGGCAGCGGCATGCTGCTGAACCTCAGCGACGCGCGCGTGGCCGATGCCAAGCTGCGCAACCTCGCGCGGCAGGTGGTGAAGTCGCAGGAGGACGAACGCGCCCACCTGTCGCGCGAGCTGCACGACAGCACCAGCCAGACGCTGGTGTCGATCAAGCTACTGCTCGAATCGGCCGCCAGCCAGCTCGGCCGCGAGCAGACGCCTGCGGCATTGCAGCGCGCCATCCAGCGCCTCGGCGACGCGCTGCACGAGGTGCGCCGCATCTCGCACCGGCTGCGGCCGGCGGAGCTCGACACGCTGGGCCTGCCCGCCGCTCTGGACGACCTCGCCGAGGAGTTCAACCAGCATGGCCGCGTGCGCGTGGTGCTGCGCCTGTGGGGCGAGGCGGATCCACTGCCTGACGAGGTCAACACGGTGTTGTTCCGCGTCGTGCAGGAGTCGCTGACAAACATCGAGAAGCATGCCGGCGCCACACGCGTGCAGGTGCGGCTGATCTTCCATGCCGGCGGCCTGCGGCTGCGCATCGTCGACGACGGCATCGGCTTCGACGTGCCGGCGATCCGCGTCGATCCGCGGCGCGGCATCGGGCTGCGCAACATGCGCGAGCGTGTCGAGTCGATCGGCGGAACCTTCACCATCGATTCGCGCCCTGGCCGCACGGCCGTGCTCGCGATCCTGCCGGGCGAGGCGATTGCACGCCTGCAGCCGGCGTTGCAAAGGCACGCCGCATGAGCGCCACCCGCATCCTGCTCGTCGACGATCATCCGCTCGTGCGCGAGGGCCTGCGCGCGCGCCTGGCCGACGTGCCAGGCATCGCTGTGGTCGGCGAAGCGGGCGATGCCGAGCAGGCGTTTGCGCGTGTCGACATGCTGCGCCCCGACCTGGTGCTGATGGACGTCGGCATGAAGCAGGTCAACGGCATCGAGCTGACCGCGCGCCTGCGCGAGCGCCACCCCGAGCTGCGCGTGCTGATGCTGAGCATGTACGACAACCCGGAGTACGTGCATCGTGCGCTGGCCGCCGGTGCGATGGGCTACGTGCTGAAGGAGGCTCCCTCGGAGGAGATCGTCGAGGCCATCCTCGCCGTCGCGGCCGGGCGCCACTTTCTCGGCGCCGGCCTGGCGGCGCGCGGCGGGCCCTCCGCCGACGAACGCCCGCTTCTCTCGGTTCGGGAGACCGAGATCCTGCGCTGCCTGGCCCGCGGCATGGCCAGCAAGCAGGTCGCGGAAGCGCTCGACATGAGCGTGCGCACGGTCGAGACCCACCGACAGAACATCCGCCGCAAGCTCGGCCTGGCCGGGCAGGCCGAGCTGATCAAGTACGCCGTCGAGCACTGCGGCAGCCTCGGTCCTGCGTAATTCCACGTACCGGTTTCACCCGTTGCGAAGCAGGGGCGAACGCGGTCTGATCGGCACAATGCGGCCCCTGCCGTGCGACCTCCGGAGACACCCTTGAACGCCCTCCTGCCCCTGTCGGCCCTGATCGACCGGATCAACGACCGGATCGGCCAGCTGATCCGCTGGTTCGTGCTCGCCGCCGTGCTGATCAGCGCCCTCAACGCCATTGTCCGCAAGACCTTCAACATCAGCTCGAACGCCTTCCTCGAAGTGCAGTGGTACCTGTTCGCCGGGGTGTTCATGCTCGGCGCAGGTTATGCCTTCCTGCGCAACGTGCACGTGCGCATCGACTTCATCTCGTCCAAGCTGTCCAAGCGCACCAACGCGATCATCGACTCGCTGGGCATCGTGGTCTTCCTGATCCCGCTGTGCCTGATCCTGATCACGCTGAGCTGGCCGTTCTTCGTCAACGCCTGGAACAGCGGCGAGATGTCGCAGAACGCCGGCGGCCTGATCCGCTGGCCCGCCTACCTGCTCATCCCGGTGGGCTTCAGCATCCTGCTCGCGCAGGGCATCTCCGAGCTGATCAAGCGCATCGCCTTCCTCCAAGGGGCGATCCCGGAACCGTTCAGTGTCGAGCAGCACAAGTCCGACGAGGAACTGCTCGCCGAGGAACTGGCCGCCGAGGCCGAGAAGCACGAGCGTGAACTGGCCGCGGCGCAGGGTGCCGCGGGCGCCACGAGCAACAACAACACCCAGGGGCGCTGAATGGTCGAGTTCATCACCCAGAACTTCGTCCCGCTGATGTTCGCGGGGCTGTTCGTCTTCCTGCTCTCCGGCATCCCGGTTGCCTTCGGCCTGGCCGCCACCGGGCTGCTATTCGGCTTCATCGGCATGGAGGCCGGCCTGTTCGGCGCCAACCTGTTCCAGGCGCTGCCGCAGCGGGTGTTCGGCATCATGCAGAACGACACCCTGCTGGCGATTCCGTTCTTCACCTTCATGGGCATCATCCTCGAGCGCTCGGGCATGGCCGAGGACCTGCTCGAGACCGTCGGGCAGGTGTTCGGCCCGCTGCGCGGCGGCCTGGCGGTGGCGGTGATCCTGGTCGGCGCACTGCTCGCCGCGACCACCGGCGTGGTCGCCGCGGCGGTGATCAGCATGGGCCTGATCTCGCTGCCCATCATGCTGCGCTACGGCTACAACCGCACCATCGCCACCGGCACCATCACCGCCTCGGGCACGCTGGCGCAGGCCATCCCGCCGTCGCTGGTGCTGATCGTGCTGGCCGACCAGCTGGGCCGCTCGGTCGGCGACATGTACTCCGGCGCGCTGATCCCCGGCCTGCTGCTGGTCGGCCTGTACCTCGCCTTCGTCGTGGTCGTCGCCATCGTCAAGCCTTCGTGGGTGCCGGCGCTGCCGGCCGAGGCGCGCATCTACCGCGAGGCCAACGGCTCCAGCGGCCACCTGTCGCTGCTGGCCTTGCTGGCACTGTGCGGCGCGGCGGGCTGGGCCTGGTCGCGGATGCACCAGTCGATCATCAACCCGCTGATCGACCGGCAGCTGCCCGCCCCCGGCGACGAGATCCTGATCATGTCGATGACGGTCGCCTCGCTGCTCGCGCTGGCGCTCGCGCTGCTCAACAAAGGGCTGAGGATCGGCCTGCTGTCGCGCCTGACCGAGCAGGTGACCTTCGTGCTGATCCCGCCGCTGGTGCTGATCTTCCTCGTGCTGGGCACCATCTTCCTGGGCATCGCCACGCCGACCGAAGGCGGCGCGATGGGCGCGCTGGGCGCGCTGATCATGGCGCTCGGGCGCCGCCGCATCAACGGCAAGCTGCTGATCCAGGCGCTGGACAACACCTCGCGGCTGTCGGTGTTCGTGCTCTTCATCCTGATCGGCTCGACGGTGTTCAGTTTCACCTTCAACGCCGCCGACGGCCACATCTGGGTGGAGCACCTGTTCGACAACATGCCCGGCGGTGCGCTGGGCTTCCTGATCGTCGTGAACGTCCTGGTGTTCATCCTGGGCATGTTCATCGACTTCTTCGAGATCGCCTTCATCGTGATCCCGATCCTGGCGCCGGTGGCCGACAAGATCCTGCCCGAGTTGCTGCCCCCCGGCACGCCGCCGGAGATGACGCTGGTCTGGTTCGGGGTGGTCATCGCGATGAACCTGCAGACTTCGTTCCTGACGCCGCCATTCGGCTTCGCCCTCTTCTACCTGCGCAGCGTGGCGGCCAAGAAGGACTACAAGGACCGCATCACCGGCGAGACGATTCCGGCCGTCACCACCACGCAGATCTACAAGGGCTCGATCGCCTTCATCGTCCTGCAGGTGGTCATGGTCGCCGCGGTGATCAGCTTTCCGACGCTGGTCACCGGCGGCATCGAGAAGACCGTGACCATCGATGCCGACAAGGCGCTGGAGCAGTTGCAGATGCGCGAGGAGGCCGAGGAAGAGAAGCCCGAGCCGACCATGCCCGGCGCGCCGGGTTACGACACCGGCAGCGCTGCGCCGAGCAGCCCCGCCGAGCCGGACAAGGAAGACCCGATGAAGGGCCTGCTCGAGTCGATGAAGGAAGACCAGAAGAAGAAGTAGCGCAGACCGGCATGGCGCAGAATACGCGCCGCCGGCCCATGAAAAAGCCCCGCCGAGGCGGGGCTTTCTTCTGGCCGGAGCGAACCGGTTCAGAGCTTCTGCGACTGCATGAAGTCGTCGAAGCCCGACTCGGTGAAGCGGAACCAGAGGTTGGCGTCGCGGCGGAAGTTCGAGTAGTCGTCGTAGATCTTCTTCCAGGCCGGGTTGCTGGCGTTCAGCTCGGCGTACACCTCCATCGCGCCCTTGAACGCACCTTCCATCACGTCCTTCGGGAAGCGGAACAGCTTGGTGCCCTGGCTGACCAGCGTCTTCAGCGCCGCCGGGTTGCGGGCGTCGTAACGTGCCTGCATCTCGACGTGGGCATAGGCCGCGGCGCTCTCGATGATCGCCTTGTACTCGGCGGACAGGCCTTCGTAGGCCTTGGAGTTGACGTACAGCGAGAGCTGCGGGCCGCCTTCCCACCAGCCGGGGTAGTAGTAGTTCGGCGCGACCTTGTTGAAGCCGAGCTTCAGGTCGTCGTACGGGCCCACCCACTCGGCCGCGTCGATCGTGCCCTTCTCCAGCGCCTGGTAGATCTCGCCGCCGGGGATGTTCTGCGGCACGCCGCCGATGCGCTCGAGCACCTTGCCGCCGAAGCCGCCGATGCGCATCTTCAGGCCCTTCACGTCGGCCAGCGACTTGATCTCCTTGCGGTACCAGCCGCCCATCTGGGCGCCGGTGTTGCCCATCGGGAAGTTGATGATGTTCGACTTGGCGTAGAACTCGCGCGTCAGCTTCAGGCCGTTGCCCTCGTACATCCAGGCCGTCATCTGGCGGCTGTTCAGGCCGAAGGGGATGGCGCAGTCCAGCGCGTAGGTCGGGTCCTTGCCGAAGAAGTAGTACGGCGCGGTGTGGGCCATCTCGACGGTGGCGTTGGCCACGCCGTCGAGCACGCCGAACGGGGGCATCAGTTCGCCGCCGGCATGCACCGAGATCTGGAACTTGCCGCCGGACATCTCGCCGACCTTCTTGGCCATCACTTCGGCGGCGCCGAAGATGGTGTCCAGCGCCTTCGGGAAGCTGGACGCCAGGCGCCAGCGGATGTTGGCCTGGGCGTGGACGATGGCCGGTGCCATGCCGGCCGCAAGCACGCCGGCGAGGCCGGCACCTTGAACGAATGAGCGACGTTCCATGCGTGTTCTCCTGTGGTGGATACGCGTGAGAGAGGGGTTAGAGCGCAGAAATTTTAGGAGGGGCACCATACCCCCCCGCCCGGTGTTTACCCCTCCGCGAAACTACGTGCCCCGCGGCTGCGGGAGGCGGTCAACTGCCGGCCAGTTTCATGCGTTCGACCAGCACCGAGCCGAGGGTGCGGCTGCCGGCCGTGTAGACGTCGGCGCCGACGGCAACGACGCCCTTGAGCATGTCGCGCAGGTTGCCGGCGATGGTGATCTCGTGCACCGGGTAGGCGATGCGGCCGCCCTCGACCCAGAAGCCCGCGGCGCCGCGTGAGTAGTCACCGGTGACCTGGTTGACGCCCTGCCCCATCAGCTCGATGACGAACAGGCCGCGATGGAGCTTCTTGAGCATCGCCTCGAGGTCGTCACCCGGCTGCGTGAGGCGGCTGGTCAGCGTCAGGTTCTGCGAGCCGCCGGCGTGGCCGGTGGTTCGCATGCCGAGCTTGCGCGCCGAGTAGCTCGACAGGAAGTAGCCCTGCAGCACCCCGGCCTTGACGACCTCGCGGGCGCGGGTGACCACGCCCTCGTCGTCGAACGGCGCGCTGCCCTTGCCGCGCAGCACGTGCGGGTCTTCGTGCACGTCGAGGTGCGGCGCCATCACCTCCTTGCCCAGGCTGTCGAGCAGGAAGCTGGACTTGCGGTACAGCGCGCCGCCGCTGACCGCGCCGACCAGCGAGCCGAGCAGGCCGGAGGCCACGGTCGACTCGAACAGCACCGGCACCTCGGCGGTGGCAACCTTGCGGCTGGCCAGGCGCGACAGCGCACGCTCGGCAGCGTAGCGGCCGACGGCTTCCGGCGCAGCCAGGTCGTCGGGCGAACGCATCGAGCTGTACCAGGCATCGCGCTGCATGTCGTCGCCACGCTTGCCGGGCAGCGAGGCGATCGGCGCGACCGACAGCGAGTGGCGCGAACTCGCGTAGCCGCCACGGAAGCCGCGGCTGTTGGCCATGAAGAAGTGAGACTGCTGCGCCGACACGCCGGCGCCATCGGAATTGGTGATGCGGCGGTCGACCTCCAGCGCGGCGGCCTCGCAGCGCTGCGCGATCTCCACCGCCTGCTCGGCGACGATGGCCCAGGGGTGGAACAGGTCGAGGTCACGCTCGGCCAGGGCACCGAAGGCGAGGTCTTCCACCTCGGGCAGGCCGGCAGCCGGGTCTTCGGCGGTGAAGCGGGCGATGTCGTGCGCGGCGCGCACCGTCTGCTCGAGCGCGCTGCGCGAGAAGTCGGAGGTACTGGCGTTGCCGCGCCGCCTGCCGACGTAGACCGTCACGCCCAGCGACTTGTCGCGGTTGCGCTCGACGTTCTCGACCTCGCCCTTGCGCACGCTGACCGACAGTCCGACGCCCTCGGACACCTCGGCGCCGGCCTCGCTCGCGCCCAGCGACTTCGCCACGGCCAGCGCGTCTTCGGCGAGTTGCTGGAACTGGTCGCGCGTGTGGGCGAAGCCGCGGGCGTTCTTGTCGGTCATGGAGTGGGCGTGGCAGCAGGCTCGGGGGAAGGCGCGGGCTATCATAACCATGCCCCCTCGCGCGCTGCGGCGCGTCCTCCCTCATGGCCAGCCACGACCCCTTCACCGACACCAGCGACGCCGTCGACCCCGACGAGCGCCCCAGCAAGACCCAGCGCAAGAAGGCCTCGCACGAACTGCAGGACCTCGGCCAGGCGCTGGTCGACCTGCCCGAATCGCGCGTCAAGGACCTGGCCATCCCCGAGAACCTGCGCGACGCGGTGCACCAGTACCGCCGTACCAGGACGCACGAAGGCCGGCGCCGGCAGATGCAGTACATCGGCAAGCTGATGCGCGGCGTCGACACCGACCCGATCCGCCAGGCGGTGATCGACATGCAGCTTGGCCGCGCCAAGGACTCGCTGGCGCTGCACGAAGCCGAGCGCTGGCGCGCCGAGCTGGTGGCCAGCGACGATGCCGTCACCGGCTTCCTCGCCGAACACCCGCAGACTGACACGCAGCAGCTGCGCAGCCTGATCCGCAGCGCGCGCAAGGACGCCTCGCTCTCGCCCGAGCAGCGCAGCGGCCGCGCCTTCCGCGAGCTGTTCCAGTTCATCAAGCAGGCCCGCGACCACCATGAGTGAAGCGACTTTCGACGCCGTGCGCATCGGCGTGGTCTCCGTCAGCGACCGCGCCTCCACCGGCGTCTACGAGGACAAGGGCATCCCGGCGCTGCAAGACTGGCTCAAGCGGGCGCTGCGCAACCCGATCACCTGGGAGACGCGGCTGATCCCCGACGAGCAGGACGGCATCAGCGCCGCGCTGCGCGAGCTGGTCGACGTGGCGAGGTGTGACCTGGTCCTGACCACCGGCGGCACCGGCCCGGCGCCGCGCGATGTGACACCCGAAGCGACGCTCGCGGTGGCTGACAAGGTGATGCCCGGCTTCGGCGAACAGATGCGCCAGATCAGCCTGAACTTCGTGGCCACCGCGATCCTGTCGCGCCAGGTGGCGGTGATCCGCGGCAAGGCGCTGATCATCAACCTGCCGGGCCAGCCGAAGTCGATCGCCGAGACACTCGAGGGATTGAAGGACCGTGGCGTGCATGGCATCTTCGCCGCCGTGCCCTACTGCATCGACCTGATCGGTGGCCCCTACCTCGAGACCGACGAAGCAGTCTGCAAGGCCTTCCGCCCGAAGAACGCGATCCGCCCGCCTCGCTGATGAAACCCCTCCTGCGCCACGCCGTCGCCCTTGCCTGCCTGGCCGCGATGGCCGGTGCGCTCGCGCAGGAACCCATCGTCGAGTACCGCGTCAGCGAGCGCGACACGCTGATCGGCCTGTCGCAGTCGGTGTTCGTCAGCCCGCAGGCCTGGCGCGAGATCGCTCGCCTGAACCGGCTGCCGAACCCGGACCTCATCCGCCCCGGCCAGGTACTGCGTGTGCCGGCGCGGCTGATGCGCATGCGGCCCGTGCCGGCCACCTTGGCCAGCAGCGTCGGCGAGGTTCGCGTCGGCGGCGCTGCGGCCTCTGCCGGCACGGCACTGGCCGAAGGCCAGCAGCTCGAGACCGGCGCCAACGGCTCGGCCGTGCTGGCACTGGCCGACGGTTCGCGGGTGCGCGTGCCGCCGTCCAGCCTGGCGGAGATCGTCGCCAGCCGCGGCCCCGGCGCGACCGATGCGCAGGCCGCGAAGCTCGCCGGCGACGGCTGGTTCACCGGCGCGCTGCGCATGCTGCGCGGTTCGGTGGAGGTGCTGGCCGCGAAGATCAGGCGCAGCCAGCCGCTGGAGGTGACCACGCCCACGGCGGTGGTCGGCGTGCGCGGCACGCAATACCGCGTCTCGCTCGACGGCGAGACGAATGCGACACGCAGCGAGGTGCTGGACGGCCAGGTGAAGTTCGAGTCGGCGCAGCGCAGCGTGGCCACCGACCTCACCGCCGGCTTCGGCGCCGCGATCGACGCCACTGCGAAGAAGCCAGAACCGGTCAAGCTGCTGCCCGCACCGGATCTCGCTGCCATGCCGGAACGTTTCGAGCGGCCGCTGGTGCGTTTTGCCTTGCCCACGGAGCGCGACACGGTTCGTGTGCAGGTCGCGCAGGACGAAGCCTTCGAACGCATCGTCAACGACAGCAAGGTGATCGCCGGCAGCGACCTGCGCATCGCCGGGCTGGACGATGCTCGCTGGTTCCTGCGGGCGCGCCGGCTCGACGGCCAGGGCATCGAGGGCTACGACGCGGTGCGCCCCTTCGTGCTGAAGGCACGACCCGAGCCGCCGGCCTCGAACACGCCGCGCGCCGGCGGCAAGCAGTCGCTCGGCCCGGTAGAGTTCCAGTGGTCGCCGAACATCGAGGCGAAGACGGCGCGGCTGCAGGTCGCGCGCGACGAATCGTTCAAGGACATCGTCGCCGAGCGCGAGGGCGTGGACGGCACGCGGCTGACGCTCGATCTGGGCGGCGCCGGCGTCTACTTCTGGCGGCTGGCGAGCACACGCGCCGACGGCGACAAGGGCCCGTTCGGCGACCCGCAGCGCTTCGAGCTGCGCCCGCTGCCCGAGCCGCCCAAGGGTGGGCTGGGCGACGACGGCAAGTCACTGACGCTGGCCTGGAGCGGCCGCCCCGAGGACACCCAGCATGTCGAACTGGCGCGCGACCCTGCTTTCAAGGAGATCGTCGCGCAGGCCGACCTGAGCTCGCCGGAATGGACGCTGCCGCGCCCCTCGAGCAGCGGCACCTACTACTTCCGCTACCGCAGCATCGAGCCCGACGGCTTCGTCGGGCCCTACAGCTCGACGCTGCTCATCGAGGTGCCGCGCGACTGGCGCTACCTCTGGCTGCTGACGCCGCTGCTGATCCTGCTCTGAACCAAGCGCCGCCGAGAGGCTACTTGACGAGCCGGTTCAGGCGTTCGGCGTCGAACTGCTCGGTCGTGTGGGCCTCGTCGGGCACGCAGTCGGGCGTGGGCAGTTCGCGCGAGCGCTGCGACAGCTTCTCGATCGCCTGCCAGAGCAGCGCAATCTGGTGCTCGTGGCCGGAGGCGTTGTCGATCAGCCCCTTCATCGCCTGCGCCACCGGGTCGTCGCCCTGCGTGACGCCGTAGGCCGAGAAGCCCATGCGCGCCGAAGCCTCCTCGCGCGCCGCGTCGGCCCTGGCCTCGATGATGCGTGCCGGATTGCCGACCGCCGTGCCCCCCGCAGGCACCGGCTTGGTGACCACGGCGCCGGAGCCGATGCGCGCACCCGCGCCGACGGTGAAACCGCCGAGCACGCAGGCATTGGCGCCGACGATCACGCCGCGCTCCAGCGTCGGGTGGCGCTTGGCGCCACGCACGAGCGAGGTGCCGCCCAGCGTCACGCCCTGGTAGATGGTGCATTCGTCGTGGATCTCGGCCATCTCGCCGATCACGACGCCCATGCCGTGGTCGATGAAGACCCGCCGGCCGATGGTCGCGCCCGGGTGGATCTCGATGCCGGTCAGGAAGCGGCCCAGGTTCGACAGGAAGCGGCCCAGCCAGAACCACTGCGCCTTCCAGGCCTTGTGGGCCCAACGCTGGATCAGCAGCGCGTGCAGGCCCGGGTAACAGGTCAGCACCTCCCAGCGCGAGCGCGCCGCGGGGTCGCGCTCGAGGATGCAATCGATGTCTTCGCGCAGGCGCTGGAACATGGCTGATCTCGAGGAGGTGGGCAGTCAGTGTACCGGGGCCCGTACGACCCTGCTGGGGTCAGTCGCGCGCCTTCGACTGGCCGACGAAACGCGCGATGCCACGCAGAATGTCGACCTCCTCGCGGCTGAGCTGCGCGCGGTTGATCAACTGGTTCAGGCGCGGCATCAGCTTCTTCGGCGCGGCCGGGTCAAGAAATCCGATCTCCACCAGCGAGCGCTGCCAGTGGTCGAGCAGGCCCTGCACCGAGGCGGCGTCGGCCAGCGTCGGCTCGGTGGTGCGCGGCTCGACGTCGAAGCCGCCCAGTGCCTCGCGCCAGTCGTACGCGATGAGTTGCACCGCCTGGGCGAGGTTGAGCGAGCCGTAGTCGGCCCGCGTCGGGATGCTCAGGCAGGCATGGCAGCGGTAGACGTCCTCGTTGGCCATGCCGAAGCGCTCGGAGCCGAACAGGAAGGCGACGCGCTGCGCCGACGGCGCCAGCGTGGCGAACAGCTCGCGCGGCGCGAACGTCGGCGGGCCGAAGTCGCGCGGCGTCATCGCGGTGGCGCACAGGTGGGTCACGCCGTCCAGCGCCTCGGGCAGCGTGGCCACCACGCGGGCGGCGGCCAGCACGTCGGTGGCGCCGCTGGCCATCGCCACGGCCTCGTCGCGCGTCGCGGCGAGTGGATCGCGCGGCGCGACCAGCCACAGCTCGGAGAAACCCATCACCTTGATCGCCCGCGCCGCAGCGCCGACGTTGCCCGGATGGCTGGTGCCGATGAGGATGAAGCGTGTCGGGTCCGGGGTGGGCATGGGCGGGCGGCTAAAATCGCGATTATCCGCAGCGCCCCGAGCGCCGCCTTGCTCTTTCCTCCCCGCCGGTCCCTCTTCCCTTCCAGGTTGCCCCATGTCGCAAGCGCTCCACCCCATGCTCAACATCGCCATCAAGGCGGCACGCAGCGCCGGGGCCATCATCAACCGCGCCTCGCTCGACCTGGACCTGCTGAAGATCAACACCAAGGGACCGAACGACTTCGTCAGCGAGGTCGACCAGGCCGCCGAACAGGCCATCATCGAGACGCTGCTGACCGCCTACCCGGGCCACGGCATCCTGGCCGAAGAGTCCGGCCGCACGCACGGCGCTCGCGACAGCGACTACGTCTGGATCATCGATCCGCTGGACGGCACCACCAACTTCCTGCACGGATTCCCGGTCTACGCGGTGTCGATCGCGCTGGCCTTCCGCGGCCAGGTGCAGCAGGCGGTGGTCTACGACCCGACGCGCAACGACATGTTCTATGCCTCCAAGGGCCGTGGCGCGTTCCTGAATGACAAGCGGCTGCGCGCCTCCAAGCGCACGCGCCTGTCGGACTCGCTGATCGGCACCGGCTTTCCCTTCCGCAAGGGCGACAACTTCAAGCGCTACGTGCAGATGTTCGAGGAGGTCATGCAGCACTGCGCCGGCCTGCGCCGCCCGGGCGCCGCGGCGCTGGACCTGTGCTACGTCGCCGCCGGCTACTACGACGGCTTCTTCGAGACCGGCCTGAACCCCTGGGACATCGCCGCCGGCTCGCTGATCATCACCGAGGCGGGTGGCCTGATCGGCAACTTCACCGGCGAGGCCGACTACCTCTACCAGCGCGAGGTGGTGGCGGGCAACCCGAAGGTCTATGCGCAGCTGGTGCAGATCCTCGGCCCCTACAGCCGCGTGATCAAGGCCGACGAACCGGCCGCGGCCACGGCGGCCCCCACGGCACTGACGCCGGAACAGGCGCTGGCCGCCAGCGCTGCACCGGCGGCTGGCGACGCGGCGAAGAAGAGAGGCCCGGTGCGCATCCGCAAGGCGGACGTGGCGCGCGACGAAGACGCCCCGCTCTGACCGGCTGGAGCCCACCGCCGTGGACCAGCCCGTGACGGCCGCCTTCGACGGCCACACGCCGATGATGCAGCAGTACCTGCGCATCAAGGCCGACTTCCCCGACACGCTCGTCTTCTACCGGATGGGCGACTTCTACGAGCTGTTCTTCGAGGACGCCCGCCGCGCCAACCGCCTGCTCGACATCACGCTGACCAGCCGCGGCCAGAGCGCCGGCGAGCCGGTGGTGATGGCCGGCGTGCCGGTGCACTCGGTGGAGAGCTACCTCGCCAAGCTGATCCGCATGGGCGAGGCGGTGGCGATCTGCGAGCAGGTCGGCGACGTGGCGACCGCCAAGGGGCCGGTCGAGCGCAAGGTGGTGCGCGTGGTCACGCCGGGCACGGTGACCGACACCGAACTGCTGGCCGACAAGAGCGATTCGGTGCTGCTCGCGGTGTCGCGGCAAGGGAACACGTTCGGCCTCGCATGGCTGTCGCTGACGCAGGGCGAACTCGGCCTGACCGAGTGCGGCGAGCGTGAGCTGGCGGCCTGGCTGGCGCGGCTGCAGCCGAACGAGGTGCTGGTCGAGCGCGAGCATGGCAGCGAGGCGCTGGCGCAGTCGCGCGCGCCGCTGACGGCGCGCCCGGCGTGGCAGTTCGATTCGGCACTCGG
>NZ_CALRZC010000169.1:0-18554 GCF_943372545.1 Variovorax sp. YR752
CCCGCGCCCCTAGAATCGCGCGGGCGAGGCCGGCAGCGTGCCGGCCGCCCCATGACACCTCGAAGGGATAGCCCGTGAAACTCACCCGATGGATGGCGGCCCTGATCGCCATCGTGCCGCTGCTTCAAGCCTGCGGTGGCGGCGGCGACGACGACGGCGACGGCACCGTGCGCCTGGTCAACGCGGCCAATGGTTACGCCTCGCTCGACCTCTATTCGTCCGACACCTCGCTGAGCGACGACATCGCGCTCGACAGCGCCGGCGACTACGTCACCCTCGGCTCGGGCACCTACACCTTCAAGCTGCGCCGCAGCGGCTCGAGCACGGTCTCCAGCAGCGGCGACCGCACCGTGCTGGACGGCACGGCGCACACGCTGGTGGCCTACAACACCAACGAGACGCTGAAAACGGTGTTCCTGACCGACAACGAAGTGGCTCCGACCGCAGGGACGGCCAAGCTGCGCGTGCTCAACACCTCGATCGAGGCCGGCGCGCTCGACGTCTATGTCACCACACCGACCGCGACACTGGCCGACAGCAGCGCGACCGTCTCCGGGCTGGGCGCGGAACGCGTCAGCGGCTACAACGAGATCAGCGAAGGCACCTACCGCGTTCGCATCACCGGCAACGGCGACAAGACCGACCTGCGCCTGGATCTGCCCTCGGTGGTGCTGGACGACCAGCAGATCACGACGCTGGTGCTGACGTCCACGCCGGGTGGCGTGCTGGTGCATGGCCTGACGATCGACCAGAAGGGCGACGTGACGGCGCGCAAGAACCCGTCCGCGCGCCTGCGCCTGGTGGCCGGCGCGGAGGCCAACGGTTCTGCCGCCGCGACCGCCAATGGCGTGACGCTGTCCGCCGGGCTGACCTCGCCGGCGGTGGGCGCCTACACGCTGGTGCCGGCCGGCGCGCTGACGCTGAGCGCCACGCTCGACGGCACGGCGCTGACCACCTCGGCGACCACGCTGGCTGCGGGTTCGGACAACACGCTGCTGGTCACCAGCAACGGCGCCACCGGCACGGCGACGCTGTTCGCCGACGACAACCGGCCGGCGCTCACGTCGACGAACGCCAAGATCCGCCTGATCCACGGCGTCGGCGGCCTGGCCAGCCCGATCACGCTGACCGCGGACTTCAGCGCCGTGGCCAGCGACGTGGCGAGGCGCACTTCGTCGGCGCCCGCAGCCATCGCGGCGAGCACGACGGCACGCCTGGAGGCGACGACGCCGACGGTGACGGGCCCGCTGTTCCTCGCCGAGGACGTGACCCTGCAGGCCGGCAAGGTCTACACGCTGTTCATGCTCGGCGACGCCGCCACGCCCCAGGGCGTGCTGCGCCGCGACCGCTGAGCCGCGGCCGCCGCCGACTCCGGCGGCGGTGCCGCGGGCACGAACATGTAGCCGTGCCCGCGGATGGTCTGCAGGTAGCGCGGCTGCGCCGGGTCGGGCTCGACCCGCTTGCGCAGCCGCATGATGGCCACGTCGATCGCCCGCAGCAGCAGGCCTTCGGCGCGGCTGTGCGAGGCGGCGAGCAAGCGCTCGCGCGAGATCGCCACGCCCGGGTTGGCCACCAGTTCGGCCAGCACCGCGTACTCGACGGTGCTGAGCACGTGGACATGGTCGCCACGCAGCAGGCAGCGCGAGGCCATGTCGAACTGCTGCGCGCCGATCGCCACCGGCGCCATCGTCAGCATCGGCAGCCCCGGCGGCACGATCGCGCGGCGCAGCACCGCCTGCACGCGGGCCAGCAGTTCGCGCATCGCGCAGGGCTTGCCGAGCACGTCGTCGGCGCCCATCTCCAGCGCGAGCACGCGGTCGACCTCCTCGTTGCGCGCGCTCAGCAGGATCAGCGGCACGCGGTCGCCTTCGTTGCGCAGTTGCCGGCAGGCCTGCAGGCCGCTCGGGCCGCCCGGCGCCGCCAGGCCGCCGTCCATCACGACGATGTCCGGCCGGTTGCGGTGCAGTCGGCGCAGCAGTTCGCCGGCCGACTCCATCGGCGTGGCGGTCAGGCCCTGGCTCTCGAAGTAGCGGACGAGGCCGTCGCGGCTGGCGCGGTCGGCATCGACGACGTGGACGTGCAGTGGGCTGTTCATCGCCGCATCGTCGCGGCAGGCTGTTGCGGCGCTGTGCCGCAACATGTCTGTATGTGTCTGTCTGTCCGCTGGCGGACTCAATCGGCGCTCATGCCGCGCCGCTCGCCGGGTTCGACCAGACCGCTGCGCGCCCGGGGGGCCGGGGCCGCCAGTGCGCCGGCCCGCCCCGAAGCCGCCGCCGGGCAGCTGCCGCTGCGCAGATAACCCAGCGCCGTGGCGGTGAGTGTCTCCGCCGGATCGCCGAAGGCACGTTCGAAATCGTCGGCCTGCGCGCAGTCGGGGGCGATGCCGGTGTCGTAGTCGGCCTCGCCGCTTGCATTGACGGCGCGGAAGTTGACCACGCTGAAGGTGTTGTCGCACGAAGCCTGCGGGTTGAAGCCGTAGGGCTTGCCGCAGCTGGTGTCGCCGACGGTGACCACCTGCGCATACGGCGCGAGGCCGTTGACCAGCAGTTCGGTGGCCGAGCAGCTGCGCGGCCCGGTCAGCACGACCACGCGCGCGAAGGCCGGCGCCGGCGCCGTGGTGAGCGTGAAGTCACGGTTGCTGCCCTGGTGCGCGGCGTTGTAGCGCAGCGTGGCGAAGACCTTGCCCTGGTGCAGCGCGCCGACGATCTGCGACGCAAGCTGGTTGGCCGTCGAGATGCGGCCGCCGCCGTTGTAGCGCAGGTCGAGGATCAGCTCGCTCGCCCCCGCCGCGCGGAAATCGGCCAGCGCGCCGGCCAGCGGCGTCTCGGCCTGGGTGATGAAGTCCTTCAGCACCAGGTAGCCGGCGCGGCGGCCATCGCCGATGTCGAGCACGCGTGCCGCCGGCACTGGCGTGAGTTCGTACTCGATCGCCGTCAGCACGACGCTGCGCCGGCCGGTGGCGGTGTCGGCCACCACGGTGATGCGGTCGCCGGCGCGCGCGGGGTTGAGCACGGCAAAGTTGCCAGCGATCAGGTCGGCCGCGGCCACGCCGTTGACCGAGACGATCGTGTCGCCGCGCAGCAGGCCGGCCGTCGCGGCGGGCGAGAGCGGCTCGGTCATGCGGACCTTCAGCGGCAGCTGGCGCTCGCTGCCGTTGACGAACAGGCCGTAGCCGAGCGTGCGGCCCTCGGCAAAGAACTGGTTGTAGCTGGCCGTGTCCTGGTAGTAGCTCCAGGGCTCAATGCCGTAGCCCGGGTAGCTGGCGTACTTCAGGGCGCCGAAATAGTCCGCCAGCGTGGCAAAGCCGGCCGGCTCCGGGTTCGGCGCACTGCCGCTCCAGTAGTACCAGTCACGCATGTAGCCACGCAGCCAGGTCTTCTGGCTGTCGAGATCGCACTGCGCGCTGCCCTGCGGCCCGTCGCCGCCACCGCTGCCTCCGCAACCCGCCACCAGCGCAGCCAGCAGCAGCGCTGCGGGCCACGTCGGCACCCTGCCGAACCCACCACTGCGCGTTCCTGACGACATCCTCGCCCTCCGTGCGCCGCACCATAGCAGCGCAGCCCCAACACCTACAATCCGACCCTCCCCGCCTTGCACTCTGTTTCACGGCCACCTGCCGTGTTCGCCTGCGCCATGACCGAACTCGCCAAGTCCTTCGAGCCCGCCGCCATCGAGGCCCATTGGGGGCCGCTGTGGGAGAAGAGCGGCGCCTACCGCCCCACGCTGGATACGAGCAAGCCGTCGTTTTCCATCCAGCTGCCGCCGCCGAACGTGACCGGCACGCTGCACATGGGCCACGCGTTCAACCAGACCATCATGGACTCGTTGACGCGCTACCACCGCATGCGCGGCTACAACACGCTGTGGGTGCCGGGAACGGACCACGCCGGCATCGCCACGCAGATCGTCGTCGAGCGCCAATTGCAGGAAGCCGGCATCAGCCGCCACGACCTCGGCCGCGACGCCTTCCTGAAGCATGTGTGGGACTGGAAGCACAGCTCGGGCGCGACCATCACGCGGCAGATGCGCCGCATGGGCGACAGCGTGAGCTGGGATCACGAGTACTTCACGATGGACGAGAAGCTCTCGACCGTCGTCACCGACACCTTCGTGAAGCTGTACGAGGAAGGCCTGATCTACCGCGGCAAGCGGCTGGTCAACTGGGATCCGGTGCTGATGTCGGCCGTCTCCGACCTCGAGGTTGAGAGCGAGGAGGAAGACGGTTCGCTGTGGCACATCTCCTACCCGCTCAGCGACGGCTCGGGCGCACTGGTGGTGGCCACCACGCGGCCGGAGACCATGCTCGGCGACGTGGCAGTCATGGTGCACCCCGAAGACGAGCGCTACGCCGCGCTGATCGGCAAGACCGTGCGGCTACCGCTGTGCGACCGCGACATCCCGGTGATCGCCGACGCCTACGTCGACCGCGAGTTCGGCACCGGCGTCGTCAAGGTCACGCCGGCGCACGATGCCAACGACTATGCGGTCGGCCAGCGGCACGGGCTGCCGATCATCGGCATGCTGTCGCTGGACGCCAAGGTCAACGACAACGCGCCGGCACCTTACCGCGGGCTCGATCGCTTCGTCGCGCGCAAGAAGGTCGTTGCGGACCTGGAAGCGCAAGGCCTGCTCGTCGAGGTCAGGAAGCACAAGCTGATGGTGCCGCGCTGCGCGCGCACCGGGCAGGTCGTGGAGCCGATGCTGACCGACCAGTGGTTCGTCGCCACCACCAAGCCGGGCGCCAACGGCAAGTCGATCGCGCAGCAGGCGATCGAGGTGGTCGACAACGGCTCGGTGAAGTTCGTGCCCGAGCAGTGGGTCAACACCTACAACCAGTGGATGAACAACATCCAGGACTGGTGCATCTCGCGCCAGCTCTGGTGGGGCCACCAGATCCCGGCCTGGTACGGCATCGACGGGCAGGTCTACGTGGCGCGCAGCGAAGAAGACGCACGCGCCAAGGCCACCGCCGACGGCTACGCCGGGCCGCTGCAGCGCGACCCCGACGTGCTCGACACCTGGTACTCGTCGGCGCTGGTGCCCTTCTCCACGCTGGGCTGGCCAGCCAAGACCGTCGAGCAGGACCTGTTCCTGCCCTCGTCGGTGCTGGTCACCGGCTTCGACATCATCTTCTTCTGGGTCGCCCGGATGATCATGATGACGGTTCACTTCACCGGGCAGGTGCCGTTCCGCCACGTCTACATCCACGGCCTGGTGCGCGATGCGCAGGGCCGCAAGATGAGCAAGAGCGAGGGCAACGTGCTCGATCCGGTCGACCTGATCGACGGCATCGCACTGCCGCCGCTGCTCGACAAGCGCACCACCGGGCTGCGCCGGCCCGAGACCGCGCCGCGTGTGCGCAAGGACACCGAGAAGGAATTCCCCGACGGCATCCCGGCCTTCGGCGCCGACGCGCTGCGCTTCACCTTCGCCTCGCTGGCCAGCCTGGGCCGCAACATCAACTTCGACAGCAAGCGCTGCGAGGGCTACCGCAACTTCTGCAACAAGCTCTGGAACGCCACCAAGTTCGTGCTGATGAACTGCGAGGGGCAGGACTGCGGGCTGAAGGAGCACACCCAGGCCGAGTGCGCACCGGGGCAACCGTTGCACGGCTACCTGAGCTTCTCGCAGGCCGACCGCTGGATCACCGGCGAACTGCAGCGTGTCGAGGCCGCGGTCGCGCAGGGCTTCGCCGACTACCGGCTCGACAACGTCGCGGGCGCCATCTACACCTTCGTGTGGGACGAGTACTGCGACTGGTACATCGAGATCGCCAAGGTGCAGATCGCTGGCGGCACCGAAGCGCAGCAGCGCGCCACCCGGCGCACGCTGATCCGCGTGCTCGAGACGGTGCTGCGCCTGCTGCACCCGATCACGCCCTTCATCACTGCGGAGCTGTGGGAGAAGGTGGCACCGGTCGCGGGCCGCCATGTGCCGCAGGGCATCGTCTCGGCGCCCTACCCGCAGGCACAGCTCGACAAGGTCGATCCCGCAGCCGACGCCTGGGCCGCCAGGCTGAAGGACCTGGCAGGTGCCTGCCGCGCGCTGCGCAGCGAGATGAGCCTGCCGCCGGGCCAGCGCGTGCCGCTGCTCGCCTGCGGCGACAACGCATTCCTGCGCGAAGCCGCGCCGGTGCTCACCGCGCTGGCCAAGCTGGCCGACGTGCAGGTGTTCGACGACGACACCGCTTTCGCGCAGGCCACGCAGGCCCTGCCGGTGGTGGTGCGCGGCGAGTCGCGCCTGGCACTGCACGTCGAGATCGACGTCGCGGCCGAGCGCGAACGCCTGGCCAAGGAGATCGCGCGCCTGGAAGGTGAGATCGCCAAGGCGAGTGCGAAGCTGGCCAACGAGGGCTTCGTCGCGCGCGCCCCGGCGGCCGTGGTGGCGCAGGAGCGTCAGCGCATCGCCGACTTCACGTCGACACGGGACCGTCTGCGAGATCAGCTGGGACGCTTGGGTCCGTCGGCCTGAAGTCGCGCTGCGGCTGAGGCGCGCTGGCGAGCAGTTCGTCGATGCGCCGCGCCACCGCCCAGGCGCTGCGCAGGCGCGACTCGCGCGTCGTGCTGGCCACGCGCGGCGTGATCTGCAAGGTGCTGATGCCCGCCAGCGGCCGGCCGCTGTCGAGCGCACCGGGCTCCATGCTGTCGAACCACGCCGCCGCAACGCGGCCGCTGGCCAGCACGTCGGCAAGCGCCTTCTCGTCGAACAGCGCCGAGTGCGCGGTGCTGACGATCACCTGGTTGGGTTTGCTGAAGGGCAGGAAGCGATCGCCGAGCAGGCCCTGGTAGCGGCTGAAGTAGGTCAGCTGCACGCACACGGCATCGCACACCTCGAGCAGCTCGCGCAAGCCCATCGGCCGCACGCGCCAGCGTTCCCACACGCTGTCGCTGGCGTGCAGCGAGGGGTCGTAGCCGACCACCCTGGAGCCGAAGGCGCCGAGCAGCTGCGACATCGAGCGCGCTGCCGGCGGCATACCGACCAGGCCGACGGTCGCTGCACCGAGCTCACGGCCGACCAGCATGCCGTCGCTGCCGACCACCGGCACGCGGCGCAGCATCGACAGCAGCGCGCCGATCATGAACTCGGCCTCGGCCTGCGCACTGGCCGTCAGGCTGCGCACCACCTCGACGCCGGAGCGTGCGCAGGCATCGAGGTCGATGTTTTCGGCACCCGCGCTGACGCGGCCGACCGCGCGCAGCAGCGGTGCGTAGTGCAGCGCCTGCGCATCGATCGCGCAGCTCGGCGGCACGATGACCGCGCGCACGTTGTACAGGGCCTGCCGCAGCGCCCGCGGCTCGCGCGCCAGCTCCGGCGCAAAGCGCACCGCATGGCGCGACTCGAGCCACTGCATCACTTCGCTCTCGAGCGGTTCAACGACCAGGAGATCCATGGATTCGTGTGTGTCCGGGAACCGCGTCCGTCAAGGTGCCCATGCAAGAATGAGGCACCATCTGCTCATTGTAAGTAAATGAAAGTCACCAAGGCGATCTTCCCCGTGGCCGGCCTCGGCACCCGCTTCCTCCCGGCCACCAAGGCCCAGCCGAAGGAAATGCTGCCGGTGGTCGACAAGCCGCTGATCCAGTACGCCGTCGAGGAGGCCTACGCCGCCGGCGTGCGCGAGATGATCTTCGTGACCGGCCGGCACAAACGCCCCATCGAAGACCACTTTGACATGACCTTCGAGCTGGAGGTAGCCCTCGAACAGGCGGGCAAGCAGGACCTGCTCGACGTGGTGCGCAGCGTCAAGCCCGACGACATGGAGTGCATCTACGTGCGGCAACCGCAGGCGCTGGGCCTCGGGCACGCAGTGCTGTGCGCCCAGCGGCTGGTCGGCAACGACCCCTTCGCGGTGCTGCTGGCCGACGACCTGATGATCGGCGAGAAGCCGGTGCTGCAGCAGATGACCGAGCAGTTCGACGAGTGGCGCGCCTCGATCCTCGCCGTGCAGGAGGTACCCGCCGAACACACGCGGCGCTATGGCATCGTCGCCGGCAACCCGGTCAACGATCGCATGGTCGACATCCAGCGCATCGTCGAAAAGCCGGCGCCGGAAGCCGCGCCGTCACGGCTTGGAGTGGCCGGCCGCTACATCCTCACGCCGGGGGTGTTCCACGAGATCGCCAATCAGCCGCGCGGCGTCGGCGGCGAGATCCAGCTCACCGACGGCATCGCCGGCCTGCTGCGCCGCGAGAAGGTGTTTGCCTACCGCTACGACGGGCGTCGCTACGACTGCGGCAGCAAGGAAGGCTTTCTGGAAGCCAACGTCGAGCTGGCGCTCGCTCACCCGCAACTCGGCCCGGGCTTCCGCAGCTTCCTGAAGTCGCTGGAGCTCTGAGTGAGGGCGCTGCCGGATCAGCGGCGGCGCAGGAAGTGGATGAACTCGTCGTTGGCCGACGACTGCTCGACCAGTTCGTTGCCGGTCTGGCGTGCGAAGGCCTGGAAGTCGCGCACCGAGCCCGGGTCGGTGGCCACCACCTTCAGCACGTCGCCGCTCTTCATGTCCGCCAGGGCCTTCTTGGCCTTGAGGATGGGCAGCGGGCAGTTCAGGCCGCGGGTGTCGATCTCTTTCTGGGCGTCCATGGGGCGGTTGTCTCCGGATGTCACGGCATTCTACGAGCGAGGCGGCCACTCGATGAACTGCGGGGCATGGCCGCGCGAGCGCAGCCAGTCGGCCAGCGCATAGCCGGTGCCGGCCGGCCAGCAACGCAGATCCTGCGGCGCGAACAGCTTGTACTCGGCGAGTTCGGGCGACAGCACGATCTCCCCGTGCCCGACCACGTGGTAGGCGATGATGACCTGGTTCATGCGCTGGAAGTCGTAGACGCCGATCAGGTTCACGGCATCGACCTCGACCGAGGTCTCCTCCTTCACCTCGCGCGCGATGCCCTCCTGCGGCGATTCGCCGGCTTCCATGAAGCCGGTGATCAGCGCGAACATGCGGCCGGTCCAGGCGGCATTGCGCGCCAGCAGCACCTGCCCGTCGCGGTCGGCCATCTCGATCACCGCGGCCAGCACCGGCGTCGGGTTGTTCCAGTGTGTCCACTCGCAGGCCGGGCAGCGCAGGCGCTGCTTCGGCCCGCCGTCTTCCTCACGCGCCAGCCACTGCAGCGGCGTGGCGCACTGCGGGCAGAACTTCAGTTCCCCGTTCATGCAGGGAACACCCCGGTCGACAGGTAGCGGTCGCCGCGGTCGCAGACGATGAAGACGATGGTCGCGTTCTCCACCTGCTTCGCGATCTGCAGCGCCACCCAGCAGGCGCCGGCCGCCGAGATGCCGGCGAACAGGCCTTCCTCGCGCGCCAGGCGCCGCGCCATCTCTTCCGCATCGGCCTGGCTGACCGACACCGTCTCGTCGACCCAGGCGGGGTCGTAGATCTTCGGCAGGTACTCCTGCGGCCATTTGCGGATGCCGGGGATGCGCGAGCCTTCGCTGGGCTGCGCGCCGATCACGCGCACCGCCTTGTTCTGCTCCTTCAGGAAGCGCGAGGTGCCGGTGATGCTGCCCGTCGTGCCCATCGCGCTGACGAAGTGCGTGATGCGCCCGGCCGTGTCACGCCAGATCTCCGGGCCGGTGGTCTCGTAGTGGATCCTCGGGTTGTCGGCGTTGGCAAACTGGTCGAGCACGCGGCCCTTGCCGTCCTTGTGCATCTGCTCGGCGAGGTCTCGCGCGTACTCCATGCCACCCGAGCGCGGCGTCAGGATCAGCTCGGCGCCGAAGGCCTTCATGGTCTGCGCGCGTTCGATCGACAGGTCCTCCGGCATGATCAGCAGCATGCGGTAGCCGCGCATCGCCGCGGCCATCGCCAGCGCGATGCCGGTGTTGCCCGAGGTGGCCTCGATCAGCGTGTCCCCCGGCTTGATCTCGCCGCGCTCCTCGGCGCGCCGGATCATGCTGATCGCCGGGCGGTCCTTCACCGAGCCGGCCGGGTTGTTGCCCTCGAGCTTGCCGAGGATCACGTTGCCGCGCTGTTCGTTGTCGGCGCCAGGCAGGCGCACCAGGCGCACCAGCGGCGTGTTGCCGATCACGTCTTCCAGCGTGGAATAGCGGGGGGCGTTCGAACTCATCCTTCCTCCTGCTGGTTATTGTGGCAGGGCGCCCGGGCCCGCGCAGGCTGCATGACATAATCCGCCCCCTCCAAGGCCTACCCAGCGCCCGCACCTGCCGGAGTGGCGAAATCGGTAGACGCAGCAGACTCAAAATCTGCCGAGGGCAACCTCGTACCGGTTCGATTCCGGTCTCCGGCACCAGCACCCACGCACCATGCCCGCCCTGCCGCCGATCACCCAAGCGCTGCTGCTCATCAACGTCGCGCTGTTCGCCGTCGACGTCCTGTTCGGTGGCGTGTTGACGGCGCTGTTTGCGCTGTGGCCGGTAGACAGCGGCCGCTTCATGCCCTGGCAGCTGCTCAGCTACGGCTTCCTGCACGGCAGCATCGGCCACCTGTTCTTCAACATGCTGGGCCTGTGGATGTTCGGCGCCGAGCTCGAGCGCATCTGGGGCGGCAAGCGCTACCTGCAGTTCTACTTCGCCTGCATCCTGACCGCGGCGCTGACGCAGCTGCTGGTCGGCCTGATCGCCGGCGGTGCACCGACCGTGGGCGCCTCGGGTGCGCTGTTCGGCCTGCTGATGGCCTTCGGCATGATGTTCCCGAACCGCATCATCATGCCGCTGTTTCCGCCGATCCCGATGAAGGCCAAGGTGTTCGTCGCGGTGTTCGGCGGCCTCGAACTGCTGTTCGGCGTGACCGGCACGCAGTCCGGCGTCGCCCACTTCGCCCACCTCGGCGGCATGCTCGGCGGCTTCCTGATGATCCGCTACTGGCGCGGCCAGGCGCCCTTCGGCCGGCGCTGACACGCCGGCGGACCGCCAGCGCAAAGCCCCTCGGCTTGGCGCGGTTGGCGGGAGGGTTCATGCTGTGGCTCCGAGCTGTCCTGTCGGAGGTTGCCATGGCCCGATCCTTCCTGCGTCGCCTCCTGTTCGCCCTTCTCGCCGGGCTGGCCGCGGGCAGTGCGCTCGCCCAGGGCGCGCGCAGCGAGTTCGACGCCCGCGCGGAGCTGCTCGAACGCGCCCAGGCCGCGGTGGTCGGCGTGCTCAGCGAAGCCGTCGACGATGCCGGCTCGATCGCCACGCTCGGCGCCTTGCGGCGCGGCTCCGGTGTCGTCATCGGAGATGACGGTCTGGTGCTGACCATCGGCTACCTGATACTCGAAGCCGAGCGCGTCGACCTGATCGTCGAGGGCGAGCGCCGCGTGCCGGCTCGCGTGGTCGCCTACGACGTGGCCTCGGGCTTCGGCCTGCTGCAGGCGCTGGCGCCGCTGCGCGTCGCGCCGGTCGGTCTCGGCCGCTCGGCCGCGCTGGCCACCGACGAGCCGCTGCTGATCGCCAGCGGCGGTGCCGACGGCGAGCTGAGTCTCGCGCGGCTGGTGTCGCAGCGCGCCTTCTCGGGCTACTGGGAGTACCACATCGACACCGCGCTGTTCACCGTGCCACCACGCAGCGACCACAGCGGCGCCGGGCTGTTCAACCTCGACGGCGAACTGCTGGGCATCGGATCGCTGGTCGTCAGCGATGCACTGGGCCCCGGCGTGGGCCGGCTGCCGGGCAACATGTTCGTGCCGGTCGACCTGCTCAAGCCCATCCTCGCCGAGATGCGCGCGCGAGGCGCCTCGCGGCTGAGCACACGCGCCTGGCTGGGCCTGAACTGCAGCGAGAGCGACGGCGAGGTGCGCGTGCTGCGCGTGACGCGCGACAGCCCCGCCGACGCCGCCGGCCTGCAGCCGGGCGACCGCATCCTGCGCATCGACGACGCCGAGGTCGGCGCGCTCGAGACGCTGTGGAAGACGCTGTGGCGCAACGACGCCGAGCGCGACGTGGTGCTGACCATCCGCCGCGATGGCGAACTTCAGACGCTGACCGTGCATGCGGTGGACCGCATGAAGACCCTGCGCCGGCCGCAGGGCATCTGAGGCTGAGACCGCGCTACGCCAGCAGCCCGCTGTCCACTGTCGGATAGCGCAGCCTCAGCCTCAGCTCGCGCTTCAGTCGTGTGTTGTCGAGCCGGCGTGACTCGCTCATGAAACTCAGCAGCATCGGCGAGAGCTGCACCGTCGCCTGCTCGCGCGTGATGCGCGGCGGCCGTGGCACGCCGCACAGGTCGGCGGCGAGGTCGAAGTAGTCGCCCATCTTCAGGTCGGTGTCGTCGCTGGCGTGCACGATGCGCTGCGGCAGGCCGCGGTGCAGTGCAGCGACGCAGGCGCGCGCCAGATCGTCGGCATGGATGTGGTTGGTGAAGACGTCGTCTTCGGCCGCGAGCACGGCCGTGCCGCGCGCGAGCCGCTCGCGCGGGTGGCCGCCGGGCCGGTCGCCGGCGTAGATGCCGGGAATGCGCAGGATGCTCACGCGCGCGCCGCTCGCCCTCCCGTGCCAGCGCAGCCGCGCCTCGGCATCGACGCGCCGCCGGGCGCGATCGGTCGCCGGCGCGACGGCGCGGGTCTCGTCGAAGCGTGCACCGCCGCAGTCACCGTAGACGCCGGTGGTGCTGCCGTAGACGATGCGCTGCACGCCGCCGCGCCGCGCCAGCGCGCGCAGAAGGTTCGCCGTGCGCGGATCGGTACTGCCTTGCGGCGGCGGCGGCGCGAGGTGCAGCACCGCATCGGCCAGGCCGGCGGCGCGCTGCAGCGTCGCCGGGTCATCGAGGTTCGCCACCAGCGGCACGATGCCGGCGGCGCGCAGTTCGGCGCAGCGCGTCGGGCTGGAGGTGATGGCGATCAGCCGCCAGCGGCCGCGCAGCAGCCGCGCGACGCGCAGGCCGACATCGCCACAGCCGACGATCAACAGCGTCGGGTGCTTGCGTCGCGCGGGGGAGTCACAGGCAAGGGTCATGAGGGGTCATGGTGCAAGGGGGCACAATTCGAGGCTCTGCTTCCGTGCCAGTCTAAGACCCGCGTCATGCCCTTCACCGTCACCGTGCAGCCCAGCGGGCGCACTTTCAGCGTCGAACGCGACGAGCCCATCCTCCACGCCGCCATCCGTCAGGGCATCGGCCTGCCCTACGGCTGCAAGGACGGCGCATGCGGCTCCTGCAAGTGCCGGCTGCTCGAGGGCCGGGTGATCCACGGCGCACACCAGGCCAAGGCGCTGTCGGCCGACGACGAGGCCACGGGCTTCACGCTGACCTGCTGCGCCGCACCGCAGACCGACGTGGTCATCGAGGCCCGCACCGTGCCCGGCGCCGGCGAGTTCCCGGTGCGCAAGATGCCCTCGCGCGTGATGGCGATGTCGCGCCCGGCGCCCGACGTGATGGTGCTGACCATGCAACTGCCGGCCAACGACCCGCTGCGCTACCACGCCGGACAGTACGTCGAGTTCATCCTGCGCGACGGTGCGCGGCGCAGCTACTCGATGGCCAGCGCACCGCACACGCAGACCGACAAGCCGGCGATCGAGCTGCACATCCGCCACATGCCCGGCGGCCAGTTCACCGACCATGTCTTCGGCGCGATGAAGGAGAAGGAGATCCTGCGCCTGGAAGGCCCGTTCGGCAGCTTCTTCCTGCGCGAGGACGGCGACAAGCCGATCGTGCTGCTGGCCAGCGGCACCGGCTTCGCGCCAGTCAAGGCGATCATCGAGCACATCGAGTTCAAGGGCATCACGCGGCCGACGGTGCTCTACTGGGGCTGCCGCAGCAAGGCCGACCTGTACCTGCACGAGTGGGCCCAGCAGGCCGCGGCGCGGCTGCCGAACCTGCGCTACGTGCCGGTGTTGTCGGAGCCGAAGCCGGAGGACGGCTGGAGCGGCCGCACCGGCCTCGTCCATCAGGCGGTGATGGCCGACCTGCCCGACCTCTCCGGCCACCAGGTCTATGCCTGCGGCGCGCCGATCATGGTCGACTCGGCGCAGCGCGACTTCGTCGCTCGTTGCGGCCTGCCCGCCGACGAGTTCTACGCAGACAGTTTCACTTCGGAAGCAGACAAGCATGGCCCAGCGGCGTGAACTCCTGACCCTCGCACTCGCAGCGTTCGCTGCGCCGGCATTTGCCCAATCGCCCAAGCCGATCCGCCTGATCGTGCCCTACCCGCCCGGCGGGCCGCTGGACATCGTCGCGCGGGCGCTGGCCGACAAGGTCAAGGACAGCCTGGGCACGGTGATCGTCGACAACAAGCCGGGTGCCGGCGGCAATCTCGGCGCCGACCTGGCCGCCAAGGCCGCGCCCGATGGCACGACGCTCGTCATGGGTGCAGTGGCCACGCATGCCATCAACCCCTGGCTGTTCTCGAAGATCCCCTACGACGCGCTGCGCGACTTCACGCCCATCACCGGCGTGGCGCAGGTGCCCAACGTACTGGTGATGAACCCGGAGGCAGCCGACCGATTCGGCGTGAAGAGCGTCGCCGACCTGGTCGCCTTCGCGAAGAAGAACCCCGGCAAGCTGAACTACGGCTCGGGCGGCAATGGCAGCGCCGGGCACCTGGCCGGCGAGATGTTCAAGGCGCAGGCCGGCGTGTTCATGGTCCACATCCCCTACGGTGGGGGCAACCCGGCGCAGCTCGCGCTGCTGTCGGGGCAGGTCGACCTGAACTTCGACAACCTCGCCTCGGCCTCGGCCAACGTCAAGGCTGGCAAGCTGCGTGCACTCGCCGTCACCACCACGAAGCGTTCGCCCGCCGTGCCCGAACTTCCGACCATCGCCGAGAGCGGCGGCGCGCTGGCGGGCTTCGACATCCACACCTGGTTCGGCCTGTTCGGCCCGGCGAAGCTGCCGCCCGAGGTGACCGGCAAGCTCAACAAGGCCTTCGTCGAGGCGCTCGCCTCGCCCGAGCTGAAGGCACGCCTGGCCTCGCTGATGGCCGAGCCGATGCCGACCACCCCGGAGCAGTTCGGCGCCTTCGTCAAGGCCGAGTTGGCGAAGTACGAAGGCGTGGTGAAGCGCAGCGGCGCGAAGGTCGACTGATCCCCATCCGGGTTCGAAGACCCAGGACAGCATCCGAGCGGCCCGGCGGTTCGCGGCCCTTTGCTGAAGTCTGCGGACGTCTGCTTTCGTGCCTCCTTTGAGCATCGCGGCAGGCCACAGATGGTTCAGCAAAGGCGCGTGCGGACAGGCTGGAGCGCGCCTCTGAGGCGCTGAGCAGCGCAGGGCTTGCGGCAGGCGCGCGGCAGCGCGCGTCGTAGACTGACTTGCCGCCGGCTGTCTGAGCGAAGCGAACGAAGTGAGCGCAGCGAGTTGGGCGGCCTGCCGCGAGCCCGAGCAGCGCAAGGAAGTCGGCCCACCGGGCCGACCGCCGAAGCGAAGCGCGTAAGCCTGTCCGCACGCGCCTTTGCCGCGCCGACCGCAACCCAGAGAGCAGACGTCGAACTTCTGCATAGGGCGCGAGCGGATGTTGCTGATCCGCCTGCTCCTTGATCTTGAATGCAGGCGCATGAAGCGCTCGACAGGCGCTCAGCGCCACTGCCCGGAGAGCACGAACGAGGCCCAGTGGTAGGGGTGCGCCCAGCCGCTGGCCGCGGCCGGCGGCGCACCGGCAGGCCGACGCACGCCGCGGTCCGCATCGGCCTCGCTGCCCGACGTGCCTGCCGGCGCCCCACCGCGCAGCATCGCCAGCTGCGCCTGCTGCAGCGCGCGCGCCAGGCCTTGCGGATGGTCGCGGTAGAAGCCGGTCATCAGCCGCGCGGTGCTCGCGTCCGACACCGCCCACAGGCTGGCCAGCACGCTGCGCGCACCGCGGCGCTGCACCACGGCGGCGAGCCCTTCGACTTCGAGCCCATGCTCGTTGACGCCGCCGCCGGTGGCGGTGTTGCAGGCCGACAGCGCGAGCAGCTGCACGTTGCGGAAGGGCAGCACGGCGAGCTGGCCGAGCGACATGGTCTGCCCGTCGCCGAGCAGCAGCACCGAGCGGCTCTCGTCGCCGGGGCGGAACTCGAAGTGGCTGGCAATGTGCGCGACGTTGTAGCGGGCGAGTGCGTCGTACAGCGCCTCACGGTCGAATGCCTGGTCGAGCAGGATGCGCCCGGGCAGCACGCCCTTCGCACCGCTGGCGTCGCGCACGATGCTGTCGAGTTCCAGCGGCACGCCGGGCAGCGCCGTGAAGCCGGCGCCGCCGCGGCTCGCACCCATCGCCGCGACCTGCCAGTCGTCGCGCTTCGGCGCCCCGCCGGCCTGGCCCGCCTGCGCCCAGACGACCAGCGGGATGCGCTCGACCAGGTAGCGCTGGCCATCGTGCAGCGCGGCGAAGGGCAGGTAGCGCAGGCTGCCGGTCAGTGACAGCACCAGCGTGGTCGCGCCGGTGCGCTGCAACTGCGGCTCGATCGGCGCGATCAGCCAGCGGTGCAGCGCCTGCGCGGCCGGCAGCACGTTGCCGCGGTCGCGGATCGCGTTGCGCAACTCGGCGATGCGCTGGTTCAGTTCGGCGCGCGAGACGTCGACCAGCGTGCCGAACTCGCCGTCGGGCGTGACGAACAGCACCGCCAGCGCGTCGTCGGTGACCACGTAGTGCACCGCCACCGAGCCCGGATCCGCCTGCAGCGCGAACTGCAGTTCGGAGGCGCGCGCCGGCAGCGCGGCGGCCGTCTCGGCCTGCGGTGCCTCGCGGCTGCGCGACAGCGCGTCGCGCACCTTCTGCGTCCAGCGCATGAAGGCCTCGCGCCAGCGCTGCATGCGCGACTGCAGCTCGGCGCGGCGGGCTCGCTCGGTGGCGTCGAGGTCCTGGCGCGCGGCCTTGCGCAGCAGCGCGTCGAGCTCGACGTACTCGGCCACGGCGCCGTCGATCTCGGCACGGTCGCGCGCCAGCGCGGCCTCGCCACCGGTGAAGTCGACACGACCCGACGAGTCGCCGCTGCGCAGGATCTCGCGCAGCTCGGACTGCTTCAGCATGGCCAGCACCTGCTCGGCCTCGGCGAAGCGGCCGGCCTCGATCAGCCGCGCGGCCAGGCGCTGGTAGGCGTCCTGGCGCTGACGCAGGAAGCTGCGCTGCAAGGACGCACCTGCACCGCGCCAGGCGGCGCCCAGGCGCTGCAGCTGGTTGACCGCCTCCTTGCCGAAGTAGATCGCCTGCGCCTTGTCGCCGCGCGCGGCATGGTGTTCGGCATAGCGGTCCAGCGCCAGCGCCAGCTCGAGCGGCGCGTCGCCGCGGCCGAGCAGCAGCGCCAGCGCTTCCTCGTGCAGCGGCCGCGCCTCGTCGTGGCGGCGCAGGCCGTCGAGCGCCTGTGCGCGCTGGGCCAGGCTGACCGCCAGGTAGCGCGGTGCGGCAGCGGCGACGCGCCACTCGGCCAGCGCCTGCACGAAGGCCTGCTCGGCATCGGCGTGGCGGCCTGATTCGAGCAGCGCGGCGGCGCGGTTGTGCAGCGTCGCGGCGCGTTCGTAGCGCCAGCCGGGGCGGCTGCGCCAGATCGCCAGGGCGGCGTCGAACTGCGCCAGCGCCTCGTCGATGCGCCCCGATTCGAGCGCCGCCAGCCCGAGCGATCCGATGCTGCGCGCAATGTCCGGGTGGTCGGGCGGCAGCAGCGCGCGGCGCAGCGCCAGTGCATGCTGCAGCCGCTGCGCAGCGGCGTCGAGGTCGCCGGCGGCGCGCAGGATCTCACCCATCGCCTGCTCGCCGCGTGCGATGTCGGTGTGCTGCGGCCCGCGCACCTGCTGGAACAGCGCGGCGGACTCGCGCTGCGTTGCCATCGCCTGCGCATAGCGGCCGGCCGCGAGATGGCCGTCGGCGGCTGCGGCGAGCGTCGCCGCGAGGTCGAGCGGGTGCGCCGCCGGCGCCTCTCGGCGCAAGGCCAATGCCTTGGCGAGCTGCGCATCGGCGCGCACGCCATCGCCCAGGCGCTGCGCCAGTTCGGCCTCGCGCAGCAGCAGTTCGCCACGCAGCGCCTCGGACTCATGCGGACGCAGGCGCGGCAGCCGCTGCATCGCCTCGGCCAGCCGCTGCTCGGCAGCAGCCAGTTGCCCCTCGGCGATCAGCGCGGCGCTCAGGTCGCCGAGCGTGGCGACCAGCTCGACGCTGTCACCGCTCGCACGCAGCCCCTCGACGGCCCGGCCGAAGTGAGCTGCGGCGAGATCCGGGCGGCCAAGCGACATCTCCAGCACGCCGAGCTTGTGGTGCGAGTCGGCCAGCAGGCGGTGGGTCGGCGGCAGCGCGGCGCTGCGCAGCGCCAGTGATCGTTCGAGCGCGCTGCGTGCTGCATCGAACTGGTCGAGGTCGCGCTCGATCTCGCCCAGCGTGGCCAGCGCCCGCGCCTGCAGCAGCGGATCGGCCGGCTGCGCGCGTGCGCGCATCTCGGCCGCCTGGCGTGCCGGCGGCGCCGCCTCGCGCGGCTGGCCGGCACGCATCAGCGTCACCGCCAGGCCTTCGAGCTGCAGCGCCATCAAGGCGTCCGCGCCCGGCGTCTGCGCCGATGCAGTGGCCAGCGCGAGGCCGAGCCCCGCGGCCGCCCACCGTGCGGCGGCGCGAAGAAGCAAGCGCAGGCGCATGGAGTCTGTGTCGCGCTCGCGCCTCAGCCGCCGGTGATGCCCGGCGAGCCGCCCGCCGGCGCGCTGGCCGGGCTGGGCACGGCGCGCTTGATCGACT
>NZ_CALRZC010000170.1:0-18348 GCF_943372545.1 Variovorax sp. YR752
TGGTGCAGCGCGCGCGGCCTTATCTCTTCACGACGGCCGCGCCGCCAGCAGTGGCGCATGCGCTGCTGACGAGCCTGGCGCTCATCGAGGGCGAGGAGGGCATGCGCCGCCGCGCGCAACTGCGCGCCCGCATCACGCAACTGCGCAGCGGCCTGAAGCAGGTGCTGCCCGCCGACGGCAGCGCCTGGCTGGCCGATTCGCCGACCGCGATCCAGCCGCTCATCGTGGGCGACAACGCGCGCGCCATGCAGACCATGGAACGGCTCGACGCGCACGGCCTGCGCGTCGGCGCGATCCGTCCGCCGACCGTGCCCGCCGGCACCGCGCGGCTGCGCATCGCGCTGTCGGCGAGCCACAGCGAGGCCGACGTGGCGCGGCTCATCGGTGCGCTGGGCGAGGCCCTGGCCGAACCGTGGCCGGAGGCCGCATGACGACGACGGCAGCAGCGACACAGCGCCGCTGGTTCGTCACCGGCACCGACACCGGCGTCGGCAAGACGCTGGTGAGCAGCGCCATGCTCGCGCTGCTGGCCACCTCGGGCCTGCGCGCGGTCGGCATGAAGCCGGTGGCGGCGGGGCTCGATGCCATCGATGGCGAATGGCGCAACGAAGACGTCGAGCGCCTGCAGGCGGCCGGCAATGTCGCCGCGCCGCTCGCCTGGCGCTGCCCCTACGTGCTGAAGGCGCCGATGTCGCCGCACCTGGCGGCGCGGGAAGAGGGCGTGCAGGTCGCGCTGCCCGTGCTGCTCGATGCCTTCGAGCGGCTGTCGGCCCATGCCGACGCGGTGGTGGTGGAAGGCGTGGGCGGCTTTTGCGTGCCGCTGGGCGACGACCTGGACACCGCCGACCTCGCGGTGGCGCTGGGCCTGCCGGTGATCCTCGTGGTCGGGCTGCGGCTGGGCTGCCTCAACCACGCGCTGCTCACCGCCGAGGCGATCCGTGCGCGCGGGCTGGTGCTCGCGGGTTGGGTGGCGAGCGTGGTCGAGCCGCAGATGCTCTCGCCCGAGGGCAACCTGCAGACGCTGCGCGCCCGGCTCGGTGCGCCGCTGCTGGGCATGGTGCCGCACCTGGCCGAACCCGAGGCCGCGCGCGCCGCCGAGCACCTCGACCTGCGCGCGCTGCGGGCGAGCGCGGCCCATGCCGCGCGTCGCACCGAGGCCCCGCTCGTGTCAGCCGCGACGGCCTGAGTCGGCCAGCCGCTGGGCGCGCACGCCGCCCTGGCGCGTGAGCATCCAGCCCGGGTACTCGGGCGCCAGCGCGCTGGCGGTGTCGAGCGCCGCCAGCTCGTCGGCCGTGAGCTTCACCTCGGTGGCGGCGATGTTGTCGTCGAGCTGATCGATGCGCTTGGCGCCGACGATCACGCTGGTCACGACCGGCTGGTGCAGCAGCCACGCCAGCGCGATCTGCGCCACCGACACGCCGCGCGGTTCGGCGAACTGGCGCATGAGGTCGATGCAGTCGTAGGCGCGCTCCACGTTCACCGGCGGAAAGTCGAAGCTCGCGCGGCGGCTGCCTTCCGCGGTGGCCGTGTGGCGATCGACCTTGCCGCTCAGCAGGCCGCCGGCCAGCGGGCTCCAGACCATCAGGCCGAGCTGTTCGCTGCGCAGCATCGGCACCAGCTCGCGCTCCAGGTCGCGCCCGGCCACGGTGTAATAAGCCTGCAGCGACTCGAAGCGCGCGAGCCGGTCGCGCTCGGCAATGCCCAGCGCCTTGGCGATCTGCCACGCGGCCCAGTTCGACACGCCCACGTAGCGCACGTGGCCCTGGCGCACGAGGTCGTCGAGCGCGCGCACGGTTTCCTCGATGGGCGTGAGCGGGTCGGTGCCATGGATCTGGTACAGGTCGATGTGGTCCAGCTGCAGCCGCTTCAGGCTGGCCTTCACGCCGTCCATGATGTGATAGCGCGAGGCGCCGGCGGAGTTCACGCCCTTGCTGCCGGTCTCGCCGAGCACCTTGGTGGCGACCACCACGCGGTCGCGCGGCACCTTGAGGTTCTTCAGTGCCTGGCCGGTGATGGTCTCGGAGAGGCCGTCGGAGTACACGTCGGCCGTGTCGATGAAGTTGATGCCGGCATCGAGCGAGCGGCCGATGAGGCCTTCGGCCTCGCCTTGCTGCAGCTGGCCGATGTGGTCCCAGATGCCCGGCGCGCCGCCGAAGGTCATCGTGCCCAGGCAGAGTTCGGAAACCAGGAGGCCGGTGCGGCCGAATTTGCGGTAGTGCATCGAAAGTTGTCCTTTGCGTGAGGAGGAGCCGTCCGGCCTGCACGAGCTGCGGGAATGCCGGTGGTTGCGAAAAAGTATCCGGCCGGAGGCACCCGGCCGGCGAGCGCGTTTCTGCAAAGTCTTTGCCTATTCCTCCAGACCTCGCGCAGGGGTCGTGCAGATTCGAGGGCACGGCGCTAAGCTGCGGGCAGCCCAATCCTCCATGGCCGTGACCGCGGCCGCGCCCCTTTTGTCAGAGGCCCACCCATGTCCGACGAAACCCTCGACACCGCCACCGTCCTCGCCATGCCGATGCCGCTGGACCCCGAACTCGATGCCGCCCGCGAAGAGCTGGTGCAGCTCATCCGCCACATCACGCGCGGACAGGACGGCACGGTCGACTGCGCCGTGCCCGGCCTGCAGGTGCACTGCATCAGCAAGCCCGACGGCCCCAAGCACGGCTTCGCGACGCCGGCGCTGGGCCTCATTGCCCAGGGCTCCAAGCGGATCATCGTGGGCGACGACATCTACGTGTACGACCCCATGAACTACCTCGTCACCTCGGTCGACCTGCCGGTGTGCGGGCAGGTGTGCGTGACCAGCGAGAACGAGCCCTACCTGGGCGTGCGGCTGGAGCTGGCGGTCGACGAGATCGGCGACCTCATCGGCGACGAAAAACTGCCGGCCAAGGCCAACGCACCGGCCTCGCGCGGCATGTACGTCAACCGCATCGCCATGCCGGTGCTCGAGCCCGTGCTGCGCCTGCTGCGGCTGCTCGACACGCCCGAAGACATTCCGATCATGGCGCCGCTCATCAAGCGCGAGATCATGTACCGACTGCTGGTGAACGGCGAGGGCGCGCGGCTGCGCCAGATTGCGCTGCACGACAGCCACACGCAGCGCATCGCCAAAGCCATCAGCGCGCTGCGCACGAACTACGCGCAGTCGCTGCGCGTGGAAGACATGGCGCGTGCGGTGCACATGAGCGTGTCGTCGTTCCACCATCATTTCAAGGCCGTGACGGCGATGAGCCCGCTGCAGTACCAGAAGCAGCTGCGCCTGCAGGAAGCGCGCCGCCAGATGCTGATCGCCGGCACCGACGTGGCGAGCGCGGCGCACAACGTGGGCTATGAAAGCCCTTCGCAGTTCGCACGCGAGTACGGTCGCATGTTCGGCGCGCCGCCGCTGCGCGACAAGCGGCGCTGGCTCGGCGAGGCCGGCAACGACGCGACGTCGATGGAAGCCGCGTAGCAGGGCTCAGGGCTCGCCCAAGCAATCATCCAACCTAGCACTTGCCGCGATTTCTTGCGTCGTCGTGGAAATGCAGGTTTCGCAAAATCTCGTTATCGTTTTGTTGCTGCAGCACCCCATCCGCCCGTGGAGGCGGGACTACTCAACAACTCGGAGAGATGCATGCTTTGGGAAAAGAAGCTGGCGCAGTGGAGCGCCGCGGTTCGGGCACGGGCCAACCTGCCCGCGCGGCTCACCTTGTGGGACGGCCAGTCCTACGACTTCGGTGACTTCAGCGGGCCGGCGGTCACGCTGCACGTGAAATCGCCCGCGGCGCTGTCGCTGATGCTGCAGCCGACGCTCGACAACCTGGGCGAGGCCTACGTCAAGAGCAAGATCGACATCGAAGGCAAGCTCAGCGACGTGATCGACATCGCCTACGGCCTGGCGAAGACCTCGCTCGACAAGCCCGGCGGCGCGCTGCAAAGCATGGCGCGCTACTTCGCGCACACCAAGTCGTCGGACAAGAAATCCATCGAGTACCACTACGACGTGTCGAACGCGTTCTACCAACTCTGGCTCGACGCGAACATGGTCTATTCGTGCGCCTACTTCGAGAACGGCGACGAAGACCTGGCCACCGCGCAGCTGAAGAAGATCGACCACATCCTCACCAAGATCGAACTCAAGCCGGGGCAGACGCTGCTCGACGTCGGCTGCGGCTGGGGCGCGCTGGTGATCCGCGCGGCGCAGAAGTTCGGCGCGCGCTGCGTGGGCGTCACGCTGTCGCAGAACCAGTTCGACCTGGCGACCGAACGCGTGAAAGCCGCCGGCCTGCAAGACCGCATCGAGATCCGCCTGCAGGACTACCGCGACGTGACCGGCCAATTCGATCGCATCACCAGCGTCGGCATGTTCGAGCACGTGGGCCGCAAGAACCTGCCCGAGTACTTCAAGCGCGTGCAACAGCTGCTGGCCGACGACGGCATCGTCATGAACCACGGCATCACCTCGTCCGACCCCGAGGGCGGCGGCGTGTCGTATGGCGGCGGCGACTTCATCGACCGCTACGTGTTTCCCAACGGCGAGCTGCCGCACATCAGCCTGGCGCTGCAGGCCATGCAGCAGGGCGGGCTCGAAGCCTTCGACGTGGAGAACCTGCGCCGTCACTACGCGCAGACGCTGCGCCACTGGAGCGACGCCTACGAGGCCCACGCCGACGAGGCACGTGCGCTCGTCGACGAAGAGAAGTTCCGCATCTGGCGCATCTACCTTGCGGGCTGCGCCTATGCCTTCGAGAACGACGACGTGGCGATCTACCAGATCGTTGGGCGCAAGGCGGGCAGGGCTGCCAAGACGCTGCCGTGGTCGCGCCGTTTTATCTACGAAGGCACGTCGGCGTTGCGCGCCTGACCCGTCAAGGCCGCGTTGCGGCTATTCGAGCGTGAAGCCGATCTTCACCGTCACCTGCCAGTGCGCGATCTTGCCGTCGACCACGTGGCCGCGCGTCTCGGTGACGGTGAACCACTGGATGTTGCGCACCGTCTCATGCGCCTTCGCGATGGCGGTCTGCACCGCGTCCTCGATGCTCGTGGGGGACGAGCCGGTCAGCTCGAGCGACTTGTAGACATGGTTCGACATGGCGGCTGCTCCTTGGGTGGTTGCGTGCCCATCGTAGCCAGTGCACGGGGGGCGGGGCAACTCCTTTGAGCGCGCGGATGCGATGCAAACCGCATCAGCACATTCGCAATCCGTCGTTGGCAAGGGCGCGGGTGCTTCGCAGAATCGGCGGCATTGATCCAGGGAAACCGCCCGCCATGTCGCTGCACACCATCGCCTCTTCGTCCCCGGCCGCACAGGCCCGCCACATCCTCGCGCTGACCGCCATTGCCTGGTGCATCGCAACGCCGTCGCCGCATGAAGTGGCGCGCCGCGCACCGCATGGGCATGTGCCGCTGCGCGTGCGCAGGAGGCTGCACGCCACGGCCGTGGCGGCGCTGTTGCCGTATGCATGGTGAGCCGCACGACCCCGCAGATTCCAGATATCGATAGAGGAATTCAGCGCAAACGGCCCGTGCGATGGCTCGCAGAATTTGAAGCACACCCGCTTCCACTGCGCCATCGCCGAACACCGTGTCCTACTCGCTCTCCCTGCTCGACAAGAGCCTGATCCCCGAAGGTGCCGACGCCGCGCAGGCGTTCCAGCACACCATCGCGCTGGCCCAGCGCGCCGAACGTCTGGGCTACCGGCGCTACTGGCTGGCCGAGCACCACGGCAACCGCACCTACGCCGGCTCGGCGCCCGAGGTGCTGGCCTCGCACCTGCTCGCGAAGACCTCGCGCATCCGCATCGGCACCGGCGGCGTGATGCTGCAGCACTACAGCCCGTTCAAGGTCGCGGAGACCTTCAAGGTGCTGGCCTCGCTGGCGCCGGGCCGCGTCGACTTGGGCATCGGCAAGGCGCCGGGCGGGCTGCCGCTGACCAGCAAGGCGCTGCAATCGCTGCACGATCCGGTGAAGGCAAAGGCCCTCGATTTCGAAGCGCGCCTGCAGGAGCTCGATGCCTTCCTGCACGACGGTGTGCCCGCCGACCATGCACTGGCGGGTGCGGTCGCCACGCCATTCCCGCCGCAGCCGCCGCAGCGCGTGCTGCTTGGCGGCAGCCCCGAAAGCGCGTTGCTCGCGGCGCGGCTGGGTTGGCAGTTCGTCTACGCGGGTCACTTCAACGGCGACCCCGTGAACATCGAGCAATCGATCGACGCCTACCGCGGCGCGACCGGCCGCGCACCGCTGCTCGCGCTGTTCGCCTTCGCGGCCGAGACGCACGACGAGGCCGCGCAGTTGGTGGGCGCGCTGCGCAGCTTCCGCGTGACCTTGGGCACGGGCCAGAGCGTGAACCTGCCGAGCCTCGAAGCCGCCGCCGAGTTCGCACGGCAGGCCGGCACCAGCGACTACCGCACCGAGGAGCGGCGCCCGCACGTCATCGCCGGCACCGGCGACGAGGTGCGCGATGCGCTCAACGCCCTCAGCGCGCGCCACGGCATCGAGGAGTTCGTGATCGACATCCCAGTGGCGAATTTCGCCGCGCGTGCCACGGCCGTCGAGTTGCTGGCGCAGGCCCACGAGCCCGCACTGGCCTGAGCGTCTTCTTCTTTTTCTTTCCCATCACAAGAACGATCGTCATGAGCAACATCCAGTTCGGCGTCATGCTGCAAGGGGCCGGCAGCCACATGAATGCCTGGAAGCACCCGGGCGGCCCGGCCGATGCCAGCGTCAACCTCGACTTCTTCATCCGCAATGCGCAGAAGGCCGAGGCCGCGGGCATCGCTTTTGCCTTCGTGGCCGACGGGCTCTACATCAACGAGAAGTCGATTCCGCACTTTCTCAACCGCTTCGAGCCGATCTCCATCCTCTCGGCGCTGGCCGCCGTCACCTCGAAGATCGGCCTCGCGGGCACCATCTCCAGCTCGTACAGCGACCCGTTCACGGTGGCGCGGCAGTTCGCCTCGCTCGACCTCATCAGCGGCGGGCGCGCAGGCTGGAACGTGGTGACCACGCCGCTCGAAGGCAGCGCCAAGAACTACAGCCGCGCGCACCCCGAGCACGGGCTGCGCTACGAGATCGCCGACGAATACCTGGCCGTGACGCAGGGCCTGTGGGACAGCTGGGACGACGACGCCTTCGTGCGCGACCGCGAGAGCGGTCAGTTCTTCGACCGCGACAAGCTGCACACGCTGGACCACAAGGGCCGCTTCTTCCAGGTGGCGGGGCCGCTGAACATCCAGCGTTCACCGCAGGGGCAGCCCGTGATCTTCCAGGCCGGCTCGTCGGACGCCGGCATCGGTCTCGCGGGCAAGTACGCCGACGCGGTGTTCACGCATTCGCCCTCGCTCGAAGACACGCGCGCCTTCCTCAAGCAGGTCAAAGCCAGTGCCGTCGCGCAGGGCCGGCAGGCCGGCGACGTGAAGATCTTCCCGGGCATCGGCCCGGTGGTCGCTGCCACCGAGGCCGAGGCCGAGGCCAAGTACCTCGCCATCCGCGCACTGCTGACGGTCGAAGAAGCCTTGGCCTACCTGGGCCGCTTCTTCGACCACCACGACTTCAGCCAGTACCCGCTCGATGCGCCGTTTCCCGAGCTGGGCGAGATCGGCCGCAACAGCTTTCGCTCGACCACCGACCGCATCAAGGCGAATGCCAAGGCCAAGGGCCAGACGCTGCGCGAGGTGGCACTCGAAGTCGCCACGCCACGCACGCAGTTCGTGGGCACGGGCGAGCGCATCGCCGACGAGATCATCCGCTGGGTGGACGAGGGCGCGGCCGACGGCTTCATCCTCGGCTTCCCGGTGCTGGGGCAGGGCCTCGACGACTTCATCGAGTTCGTGGTTCCCGCACTGGAGGCCCGCGGTCGCTACCAGCGCACGCTGCCCGGCCAGACCCTGCGCGACCACCTGGGCCTGCAGCGCAAGGCGAGCCGCCATGCGCTGCCCCAAGGCAACGCCGCCCCCGAGCGGAAAGCCGCCTGATGGGCGCCGCATTGCCACGCCCGGCCCTCAAGGACATCCACCGCGTCGAATCGACCATTGCCGGCTACGGCGACGAATTCATTGCGCTGCGGCGCGACATTCACCAGCACCCCGAGCTGTCGTTCAAGGAGCACCGCACCTCGGCGCTCGTGGCCGAGAGGCTCGCGGCCTGGGGCTACGAGGTCGCGACCGGCCTGGCCGGCACCGGCGTGGTGGGCACGCTGCGGCGCGGGTCGGGGCGCAGCCTCGGCATCCGCGCCGACATGGACGCGCTGCCGATCCACGAAGCCACGGGCCTGCCGTATGCGAGCGAGAACGCGGGCGTGATGCATGCGTGCGGCCACGACGGCCACACGGCGATCCTGCTCGCGGCGGCGCGCTTCCTGGCCGAGGCGGGCAGCTTTCGCGGCACGCTGCACCTGATCTTCCAGCCCGCCGAAGAACTCGGCGCGGGTGCGAAGAAGATGATCGACGAGGGTCTGTTCACGCGCTTCCCGTGCGATGCGGTGTTCGGCCTGCACAACTGGCCCGGCGTGAGCACGGGGCATGTGGGCTGTGTCACCGGCCCCGCGATGGCGGCCATCGACCAGGCCCACATCACGGTGCGCGGCAAGGGCGGCCACGGTGCGCAGCCGCACGAGACGGTCGACCCTGTGGTCGCGAGCGCGCACCTGATCGCGGCGCTGCAGACGGTGGTGGCGCGCAACGTCGATCCGCTCGACATGGGCGTGGTCACGGTCGGCTCCATCCACGGCGGCGAAGCCTCCAACGTGATCCCGAACACGGTCGAGCTCAAGCTCACGGCACGCTCGTTCAAGCCCGAGGTGCGCGCGCTGCTGGCACAACGCATTCCCGCGCTGGCACGGGCGCAGGCCGAGAGCTTCGGTGCGCAGGCCGAGGTGGACTACCGGCCGGGCTTTCCGCCGGTGGTCAACCACGCAGAGGAAACCGCCTTCGCGCGCGCCGTTGCACTCGACACCTTCGGCGCGCAGCGGGTCGACCCGGCCTTCCGCCCGCGCACCGCCAGCGAAGACTTCGCCTACATGCTGCAGGCCCGCCCCGGCAGCTACGTGTTCTTCGGCAATGGCGAAAGCGCCTCGCTGCACAGCCCGCGCTACGACTTCAACGACGCGATCCTTGCGCCCGCGGCCGTGTACTGGGCCCGGCTGGCCGAGCGCTTTCTTTCCGCCGACGGCGACACCCAGGAAACCACCCCATGAGCGAACAGTTTCTCTACACCACGCCGCTGGACCCGCTGGCCCGGCCGTTGATCGAAGGGCTCACCTTCGAGTACGACAGCCGCTACGGCGACGTGCTGCGCGAGCCCGGTGCACCGCGCGAGATCGACCGCTACCCGCCCGAGGTGTTCGCACCGCCGCACGGCAACTTCGTGCTGCTGCTGCGCGACGGCGTGGCGATCGGCGGCGGCGCCTTCATGCGCCACGACGAACGCACCGCCGAACTCAAGCGCGTGTGGACGCATGGCGCGCTGCGCCGCCAGGGCCTGGCGAGCCGCGTGCTCGCCGAGCTGGAGGCACAGGTGCTGCGCCAGGGCTATGAGCGCATCTACCTCACGACGGGCTTTCGCCAGCCCGAGGCCGTGGGCCTGTACCGCAGCCACGGCTACACGGCGCTCTTCACCGACGACGCCGATCCCGAGACGCCGCGCAAGCTGCCGTTCGAGAAGCACCTGGCGCAGTGGGCCGCGCAAGGCCGCGCCGGCACAGCGCTGAGCGAGGCGGTGTCGCGATGAACACGACCACCGTGAGCGACGTCGGCCCCGCGCCGCGCAGCCCCGCAGTGCCCGTTCGCCGGAGTGATGCAACGCCGCCTGCCAAGGGCGACTACTCGCATTTGCGCATCGTCCCCGCGACGTATCCGGCGCGCACCGTCGGCACGATCTTCGCGGTGGCGGTGATCGGCCTCGTGCTGCATTCGGTGCTCACCAACCCGCGCTGGGGCTGGCCGGTGTTCGCCGAGTGGTTCTTTTCGGAGCCGGTGCTGGCCGGCCTGGGCCGCACGCTGCTGCTCACTGCGCTGGGCGCGGTGCTGGGTTTCTTCTTCGGCACCGGGCTGGCGCTGGCGCGGGTGTCGCGCTCGCCGCTGCTGGCGCGGCTGGCCTGGGTGTTCACCTGGCTCTTTCGCTCGGTGCCGGTGATCGTGCTGCTGCTGATCATCAACAACCTGGGCTACCTGTACGAGACCGTGTCGCTCGGCGTGCCGTTCACCGATCTCACGTTCTTCTCGTACCCGACGACGCAGCTCATCAGCCCCTTCGTGGCGGCGCTGCTGGGCCTCACGCTGAACCAGGCGGCCTTTGCCTCGGAGATCGTGCGCGGGGGCATTCTGTCGGTGGACCAAGGGCAGTTGGAAGCAGCGGCTGCGCTGGGCCTTGCTCGCCGGCGCCAGGCTTCGCGCATCGTGCTGCCGCAGGCCATGCGCAGCATCCTGCCCACGGCTTTCAACGACATCATCGGGCTGGCCAAGGGCACCTCGAACCTCTACATCCTGGCGCTGCCCGAGCTGTTCTACACGATCCAGATCATCTACCGGCGCAACCTGGAAGTGATTCCGCTGCTCATGGTGGCGACCGTGTGGTACCTCGTGATCCTCACCGTGCTGTCGGTGGCGCAGCACTACATCGAGCGGCATTTTTCGCGCGGTGCCCTGCGCCATGCGCCGCGCTCGTGGCTGGGCGGTGTGGTGCACGGGCTGTGGACGCGGGGCAGGGCGCCGGTGGTGGTGCCCGTGTCCGTGCCGGCCCCGGCGCCCGCGCAGGTGCCACGCTGGAACGGCGCGCGCGCACCCGGCGGCGAAGTGACGATCCACGGCGTGTCCAAGCGCTTCGGCGCGCTGCAGGTGCTCGACGACGTGACCTTCACCGCGCCGCGCGGCAGCGTCACGGTGATCCTCGGGCCGTCGGGCTCGGGCAAGTCGACGCTGCTGCGCACCATCAACCACCTGGAGCGCGTGGACGACGGCTTCATTGCCATCGACGGTGAGCTCATCGGCTACCGGCGCGACGCCGACACGCTGTACGAGCTGCACGAGAAAGACATCCTCACGCGCCGCGCCGACGTGGGCATGGTGTTCCAGAACTTCAACCTGTTCCCGCACCTCACGGTGCTGGAGAACATCGTCGAGGCGCCGCAGTCGGTGCGCGGCCTGCCGCGCGCCGAGGCCGAGGCGCTGGCCACCGACCTGCTGGCCCGCGTCGGCCTGGCCGACCGCAAGGACGCCTACCCGCGCCAGCTCTCGGGCGGCCAGCAGCAGCGCGTGGCGATTGCGCGGGCGCTGGCGCTCAAGCCCAAGGTGCTGCTGTTCGACGAGCCCACCTCGGCGCTCGACCCCGAGCTGGTGGGCGAGGTGCTCGCGGTGATCGAGGAGCTGGCGAGCTCCGGCACCACGCTGCTCATCGTGACGCACGAGATCGGCTTTGCCCGCGAGGTGGCCGACACCGTGGTCTTCATGGAGCAGGGCCGCATCCTCGAAACCGGCACGCCCGAGCAGGTGTTCAACGCGCCGAGGCACCCGCGCACGGCTGAATTCCTGGCCCGGGTGCTCTGAGCTTTTTCTTCTTTTCTCTTTTTCCAACCGACCGCTTTCCATGACCCATCGACGCCATCTCCTGATTGTTCTTCTGGCCGCCTTGCTGCCCCTGGCCGCCACGGCCCAGACCGCCCCGGCGCCCGACCTGAGCCCGGAGCAGCCGGGCCGCCCGCGCGCACAGAAGATCGACGAGGCCGTGCGGCTCGCGAAGGACTTCAAGTTCCAGAAGGAAGGCGTGCTCGTCGTGGGCACCACCACCGGCCGGCTGCCGTTCGCGGCCTACGCCACCGACACCAAGACGCCCGTGGGCAATGCGCCCGACATCGCGCAGCTCGTGGCCGACAGCCTGGGTCGCAAGCTGGAGCTGGTGTCCACCGCCTGGGCCGACTGGCCGCTGGGCCTGCAGTCGGGCAAGTTCGACGTGGTGGTGTCGAACGTCACGGTCACCGAAGAGCGCAAGGAGAAGTTCGACTTCTCGACCTACCGCAACGACCAGCTGGGCATCTACGTGAAGTCGGACAGCAAGCTCGGCGCCATCAAGGAGCCGAAGGACATCGCGGGCCTGAAGCTCATCGTGACGGCCAGCACGAACCAGGAGCAGATCCTGCTGCGCTGGAACAAGCAGAACCTCGCCGCCGGCCTCAAGCCCATCGAGATCCAGTACTACGACGACGATGTGGTGCAGCGCCTGGCCATCCAGTCGGGCCGCGCCGATGCGTATGTCGGCCCCAACGCCATCGCGGCCTACGAGGCGCGCGACGGCAAGACCCGGCTCGCGGGCCTGGTGTCGGGCGGCTGGCCGCTCAACGCCGAGATCGCCGTCACCTCGCGCAAGGGCTCGGGCATTGCCGAGGCCGTGACGCTGGCGCTGAACACGCAGATCAAGAACGGCAACTACGGCAAGGCGCTGTCGCGCTGGAACCTGGCGTCGGAGGCGATCGAGGTGGCGCGCACCAACCCGCCCGGCCTGCCGAAGAACTGAGGGGCGGGGACCATGTCGCTCAAGAAAAAACTGGGGGCACTGGCCGCCCTCGGGCTGATCGCGCTCGCGCCGGCGCGCGCCGCCGAGACCTTCGACTTCAGCCCCGCGCAGCGCGGACGCCTGCACACCGGCAAGGACGCCGAGGCGGTCAACGCCATTCCACCGAACTTCAAGTTCGTGAAAGAGGGCGTGCTGACCATCGCCATCGCGCCGTTCGCACCGCCGATTTCCACCTACGGCACCGACGCGAAGACCGTGGTGGGCTTCGACCCCGACTTTGCCCACCTCATCGCCGAGGCGCTGGGCCTGAAGCTGGAGCTGCAGCCCATCGCCTGGGCCGACTGGCCGCTGGGCCTGAGCTCGGGCAAGTACGACGCCGTGATCTCCAACGTGGGCGTGACCGAACAGCGCAAGGAGAAGTTCGACTTCTCGACCTACCGGCTCGGCCTGCACGGCTTCTACGTGCGCACCGACAGCGCCATCCAGTCGATCAAGGAACCGAAGGACGTGGCGGGCCTGAAGCTCACGACCGGCGCCGGCACCAACCAGGAACGCATCCTGCTCGAATGGGACCGGCAGAACGTGGCCGCGGGCCTGAAGCCGGTGTCGATCCAGTACTACGACGACGATGTGACGCGCTGGCTGGCGGTGACGACCAAGCGCGTCGACGCCAACTTCAACCCCAACGCACCACAGGCCTACGAGGCCGCGAAGAACGGGCAACTGCGGCTCGCGGGCACCGTCAACGCCGGCTGGCCGCTGAAGTCGGACGTGGCCGTGGCCACGCGCAAGGGCAGCGGCCTGGCCGTGGCGCTCACCACCGCGGCCAACGGCTTGATCCGCAACGGCACCTACGGCAAGGCGCTCGCGCGCTGGCGCCTCGCGGAAGAGGCGCTGCCGAAGTCCGAGGTCAACCCGCCCGGGTTGCCGAAGTTCTGAACACGCCGCACACACGACCATGACCATCCACCACATCGGTTTTCTCACGCCCGGCAACTACGACGAGGCCGACCCGCACGCGGGCCTTGAAGCCGCGCTGCGGCTGTTCGAGTTCGGCGAGCGGCGCGGCTTCGACAGCGCCTGGGTGCGCCAGCGCCACCTGGAGCGCGCCGTGTCGTCGGCGCCGACCTTCCTGGCCGCCGCCACGCAGCGCACGCGCCGCATCGAACTCGGCGCCGCCGTGATCCAGATGGGCTACGAAAACCCGTTCCGCCTGGCCGAAGACCTGGCCACCGTCGACGTGCTGTCGCGCGGACGACTGCAGGTGGGCCTGAGCGCGGGCGCGCCGCCGCATGGCGCCTTGCTGGGCGTTCGCTTCCAGGACGCACCGCCGGCCACCGTCGACTTCACGCACAAGCGCGTGGCGCGGCTGCGGGCCAACCTCGAAGACGTGCTGCTGGGCGACGAAGACACGGTGATCGAATCCGCCGGCGGGCGCGTGCGTCCGCGTGTGCAGCCCTATGCGCCCGGCCTCGTCGGGCGGCTCTGGTACGGCGGCGGATCGCTGCGCTCGGCCGAATGGGCGGGGCGCAACGGCTTTCACTTGCTGCTGGGCAACGTGCTCACGGGCGAGACCACCGACGATTTCCTCGAAGCCCAGACCGGCCTCGTCGAACGCTACCGCGCCAGCGAAGTGCCGGGCGCACGCGGGCGGATCGCACTGGGTCGCGTGATCGTGCCGCTCGATGGGGCCGATGCGGCCACGCGACGCCGCTACCGCACGTTCGCGGCGGGCCGCGTCGAACGCACGCGGACGCCGCAGGGCGAGCGCCGCACGCTGTTCGCCGGCGACCTCGTGGGGAGCGCGGACGAGATCCTGGAGCGCCTGCACCACGACCCGGTGCTGCCGCTGGTGAGCGAGCTGCGCGTGGAGCTGCCCTACAACTTCGACAGCGAGGCCTACGAGCAGATTCTTGACGACATCGCCGTGCGCATCGCGCCCGAGCTCGGCTGGCGTGTGCGTGCCGAGCTGCCACAGAAAGAAGTCGCGCTCGCCTGAGCCTCAGACGCTTTGGGTATGCGCTTATCGCAAACGCTTCGTTGGTGATCGCGCGTTGCCTGCCTAGAGTTCGCTCTGATCTGTTTCAGATGTCTTCCATTCAACACAAGGAGTCCCGCATGTCGATCTTCAGCAGATGGTGGCGCGCCGCGTCCCTCGCCACGCTGACCTTTCTGGCCACCGCGCCCGCTGCCTTTGCCCAGGCCTCGGCCGACGGCAGCGGCCCGCTGGTCTCGACCGACTGGCTCGAGAAGAACCTGCGCAACCCGAAGCTGCGCGTGATCGAGGTCAGCGTGAACCCGGGCCTGTACGAGCGCGGCCACATCCCGGGCGCGGTGAATTTCTCGTGGCACAACGACCTCAACGACCGCGTGCGCCGCGACATCGTGAGCCAAGCTGAATTCGAGAAGCTGCTGTCGGCGGCCGGTGTTGACAAGGACACCACCGTCATCCTCTACGGCGACACCAACAACTGGTTCGCGGCCTGGGGCGCCTGGGTGTTCGACCAGTACGGCGTGCAGAACGTGAAGCTGCTCGACGGCGGCCGCAAGAAGTGGGAGGCCGAGAACCGCGTGTTCGACAACCGCGCGCCCGAACACGTCGCCACGCGCTTCAAGGTGACGCAGCCCAACCCGCAGCTGCGCGCGCGGCTGGCCGATGTGCTGGCCGTGGCCGAGGGCCGCTCCGACGCGAAGCTGGTCGACATCCGCTCGGCCGACGAGTACAGCGGCAAGATCTTCGCGCCGGCCGGTGCCGCCGAATTGGCGGTGCGCGCGGGCCACGTGCCCGGCGCGGCCAACGTGCCCTGGGGCCGTGCGGTGAACGAAGACGGCACCTTCAAGTCGGCCGCCGAGCTGAAGGCGATCTACGCGGCCGTGGGCATCGACGGCAGCAAGCCGGCCATCACCTACTGCCGCATCGGCGAACGCTCGAGCCACACGTGGTTCGCGCTGCACAAGATCCTGGGCTACAAGAACGTGCGCAACTACGACGGCTCGTGGACCGAGTACGGCAACGCCGTCGGCGTGCCGATCAACAACCCGGCCGGCACGGTCTGGGCGTCGAAATGATTGAGTTGAGGTAGGTGAGATGAGTTCGAGGTGAGTCGGCGTTGGAGGGACCTCGCGGCCTCTCCGATGGGCGACATTGGGCGAGCCTTAGTGCTCGCTTTTTTTTGGTCAACACAAAGGGACCGGGGCATGTCCGCTTCATCAATCAACGCGGCGCCTGCGCCGCTTTCGCGCACGGGCCTGACCGCTGCTGTCGTCGTGTTGCTGCTGATCGCGGCCGGCGTGCATCTGCTGGGCGGGCGCAGCGGCGGCCGCGCGCTGGCCTTCGCACTCGGGCTGGGCGCGGTGCTTGGCGTGGTGCTGCAGCGTTCGCGCTTCTGCTTCTACTGCCACGCGCGCGACTACTTCGAAGGCGGCGATGCGCGCGGCCTGCTGGCCATCGTGGCCGCGCTCGCGGTCGGCACCGTGGGCATGCACGTCGTCATGACGGGCTGGCTGCCCGTGCCGCAGCCCGGCCGGCTGCCGCCCGATGCGCACATCGGCCCGGTCAGCGGGGCGTTGGTGCTCGCAGGGCTGGTCTTCGGCGCGGGCATGGTGGTGTCGGGCTCGTGCATCAGCGCGCACTGGTACCGGCTGGGCGAAGGCTCGCCGACGGCGCCTTTTGCGCTACTCGGTGCCGGCGCGGGATTCCTGTTGGGGTTCGCGAGCTGGAACTGGCTCTACAGCGCCACCATTGCCACCGCGCCCGTCGTGTGGCTGCCGCATCACCTGGGCTATGCGGGTTCGGCCGCGCTGCAGCTGGCGGTGCTCGCGGCGTTGAGTGCCTGGCTCTGGCGCAAGCTGCCGGCGGGAGAGGCGGCATTGCCCGCACCGCGCAGCTTCATCGACGCGGCGCACCGCCTGCTGCACCGGCGCTGGCCGTATGCGTGGGGCGGCCTCGCGGTCGGTGCGATCGCGGTGATCGTGGTGCTGCGGCTGCGTCCGCTGGGCGTCACGGCTGCGCTGGGCAGTGCCGCGCGCGACCTCGGCAACGCACACGGCCTGCTGCCGCAGCGCCTGGACGGGCTCGACGGCTTCGGCGGCTGCGTCACGGCGGTGGTCGAAAGCCTCTGGCAGACACCCAACGCGCTGCTGGTCGGCGGCCTCGTGGCGGGCGCGCTGGCCGCGGCGCTCGCGAGCGGGCAGTTCAAGCCCGCATGGCCGACGGTGGGCCAGGCTGTGCGCGGCCTCGGCGGCGGCGTGCTGCTGGGGTGGGGCGCGATGACCGGACTGGGTTGCACGGTCGGCAACCTGCTCTCCGGCACGATGGCCGGCGCGCTGTCGGGTTGGGTGTTCGGCGCGAGCGTGCTGTTGGCGGTGTGGGGTGGGCTGCGGCTGAAGCGCCTTGCGGCGAGGGCGTGACCGCCGTTGATCGCTGCGCGGCAGACACCGCATTTCCATATGCGGAGTCCTTCTTTCGGAGCGGCGCAGGGCAGGGCACAGTCCCGCCACGCAACGACAGGCGTGTGTCCATGCACAGCGGCCATCTGCCTGTTTCAACTTCACAAGAACACCCGAGGGATTCCATGTTCCGACCACTCCTGACCGCGGCCCTGCTGGCCGCCGGCCTGCTGCAGGCGGCCGTCGCCACCGCCGAAACCGTGCGATGGGCGCGCAGCGCCGACCCCGCCACGCTCGATCCGCATGCGGTCAACACCGGCACCAACTTCGGGTTGCTGCACCAGATCTACGAACCGTTGATCCTGCGCGGCGCCGACAGCAAGCTGCAGCCTGCGCTCGCCACCTCGTGGAAGCTCACGGCCGACCCGACGGTGTGGGAGTTCAAGCTGCGCCCCGGCGTCAAGTTCCATGACGGCGCGCTGCTCACTGCCGACGACGTGGTGTTCTCGCTCAAGCGGGCGCAGGCGCCGACGTCGGCCCTGAAGTCGCTGCTGTCGTCGGTGGCCGAGGTGACGAAGGTCGATCCGCTCACGGTGCAGGTCAAGACCAAGGGCCCGAACCTGATCTTCCCGAACAACCTCACGAACCTCTTCATCCTCAGCGAAGCCTGGGCCAAGGCGAACAAGGCCGAGCAGTCGCAGGACGTGGCGAGCAAGACCGAGAACTTCGCCACCCGCAACGAGAACGGCACGGGCCCCTACGTGCTGGCCTCGCGCGAGGTCGATGCGCGCACGGTGCTCAAGCAGTTCCCGCAGTACTGGGGCCGCGGCCAGTTTCCGCTGGATGTGACCGAGCTGGTCTACGTGCCGATCAAGTCGCCCGCCACGCGCGTGGCCGCGCTGCTGTCGGGCGAAGTCGATTTTGTTCAAGACCTGCCGGCGCAGGACGTGGGCCGGCTCAAGGCCGACAAGCGCCTGCGCGTGACCGAAGGGCCCGAGAACCGCTCGATCTTCCTGGGCCTGAACGTGGGCGCGAAGGAACTCAAGTACGCCGACGTGAAGGGCAAGAACCCGCTGGCCGACCCCAAGGTGCGCGAGGCCATCGGCCTGGCGATCGACCGCGATGCGATCAAGGCGGCCGTGATGCGCGGCCTGTCGAACCCCTCGGGCATCATCGCGCCGCCTTTCGTGCACGGCTACGAGAAGGGCTTCGCGGCCTACCCGAAAGCCAATGCGGTGCAGGCCAAGAAACTGCTGGCCGAGGCCGGCTACCCGAACGGCTTTGCGATCACGCTGCACACCCCGAACGACCGCTACGTGAACGACGAGGCCATCAGCACGGCGGTGTCGGGCTTTCTCGGGCGCATCGGCATCAAGACCACGGTAGCGGCGCGCCCGATTGCGCTGCACAGCACCGCCATCAACTCGGCCGACACCGACTTCTACCTGTTCGGCTGGGGCGTGCCGACCTACGAC
>NZ_CALRZC010000171.1:0-18123 GCF_943372545.1 Variovorax sp. YR752
GATCCTGTCAGGTTTCATGATCGGCGTGTTCTCGGCGCTCGACGGCATCCTGTTCTACGTGTTCTTCGAAGCCACGCTGATCCCGATGTACCTGATCATCGGCATCTGGGGCGGCCCGAACAAGATCTACGCGGCGTTCAAGTTCTTCCTGTACACGCTGCTCGGCTCGCTGCTGATGTTGGTCGCGCTGATCTTCCTGTACAACAAGTCGGGCGGCAGCTTCGACATCCTGAGCTGGCACAAGCTGCCGCTGGGTTCGACCGCGCAGACCTTCCTGTTCTTTGCCTTCTTCGCGGCCTTTGCCGTCAAGGTGCCGATGTGGCCGGTCCACACCTGGCTGCCCGACGTGCACGTCGAGGCCCCCACGGGCGGTTCGGCCGTGCTGGCCGCGGTCATGCTGAAGCTCGGTGCCTACGGTTTCCTGCGCTTCTCGATGCCCATCGCCCCTGACGCTTCGCACGAATGGGCGTGGCTGATGATCGCGCTGTCGCTCATTGCCGTGATCTACGTGGGCCTTGTTGCGCTGGTGCAGCAGGACATGAAGAAGCTGGTGGCGTACTCGTCGGTCGCCCACATGGGCTTCGTGACGCTGGGCTTCTTCATCTTCAACGAGCTCGGCGTGTCCGGCGGCATCGTGCAGATGATTGCCCACGGCTTCGTGTCGGGCGCCATGTTCCTGGGCATCGGCGTGCTGTACGACCGCGTGCACTCGCGCCAGATCGCCGACTACGGCGGTGTGGTCAACACCATGCCCAAGTTCGCCGCGTTCGCGCTGCTGTTCGCCATGGCCAACTGCGGCCTGCCGGGCACCGCCGGTTTCGTGGGCGAGTGGATGGTGATCCTGGGCGCCGTGAAGGCCAACTTCTGGATCGGTCTTGGCGCTGCCACCGCACTGATCTTCGGTGCCGCCTACACCCTGTGGATGTACAAGCGCGTGTACTTGGGCCCGGTCGCCAACGACCACGTCAAGGAACTGAAGGACATCAACGCCCGCGAGTTCCTGATGCTGTCGCTGCTGGCGATCGCCGTGCTCTGGATGGGCCTGTACCCGAAGCCTTTCACCGACGCGATGGATGCCTCCGTCGTCGAGCTTCTGCGCCATGTGGCGATTTCGAAGCTGCCCGTCTGATGCCACGCTGAAGAAGAGAACGAGATGATTGACAAACTCAGCTGGGTGACGATCTACCCCGAAATCGTGTTGCTGGTCATGACCTGCATCATTGCGCTGGTCGACCTGTCGGACACGAGCCCACGCCGCACCCGCACCTACATCCTGACGCTGCTCACGCTGGCGGCAGTGGCTGTGCTCACGGGCCTTGCCGCCGCCGAAGGCAAGACCTTCTACGGCTTCGGCGGCATGGTGGTGAGCGACTCGATGGGCAACTGGCTCAAGTGCTTCGCTACCGTCGCATTGATGGTGACGCTGGTCTACGGCCGTCCTTACGCGGCCGACCGTGAGATGCTGCGCGGCGGCGAGATGTTCACCCTCGGCCTGTTCGCGCTGCTGGGCATGTTCGTGATGATCTCGGGCAGCAACTTCCTGCTGATCTACCTGGGTCTCGAACTGCTCACGCTGTCGAGCTACGCGCTCGTGGCGCTGCGCCGCGACAACGCGGTGGCCAGCGAAGCCGCCATGAAGTACTTCGTGCTCGGCGCCATGGCCAGCGGCTTCCTGCTGTACGGCCTGTCGATGATGTACGGCGCGACCGGCTCGCTCGACCTGAACGAAGTCTTCAAGGCGATCTCGACCGGCAAGGTGAACCACCAGGTGCTGGTGTTCGGCCTGGTCTTCATCGTGGCGGGCCTGGCCTTCAAGGTCGGTGCTGCACCGTTCCACATGTGGGTGCCCGACGTCTACCAGGGCGCGCCGACGGCGGTCACGCTGCTGATCGGTGCCGCGCCCGAGCTGGCTGCCTTCGGCATCATCATCCGCCTCTTGGTCGACGGCCTGCAGCCCCTGGCCATCGACTGGCAGCAGATGCTCGCCGTGCTGGCGATCGCCTCGCTGGTGATCGGCAACCTGGCCGCCATTGCGCAGAGCAACCTCAAGCGCATGCTGGCCTACTCGACCATCGCGCAGATGGGCTTCATGCTGCTGGGCCTGGTGGCGGGTTCAGACCAGCAGGGCACGCAGAACGCGCAGGCCGCCTACAGCGCCTCGATGTTCTACGTCATCACCTACGTGCTGACCACGCTGGCGAGCTTCGGCATCATCCTGCTGCTGGCGCGCGAAGGCTTCGAAAGCGAAGAGATCACCGACCTGGCCGGCCTGAACCAGCGCAGCCCGCTGTATGCCGGCGTGATGGCCATCGCGATGTTCTCGCTGGCCGGTCTGCCGCCGCTCGTCGGCTTCTACGCGAAGCTGGCCGTGCTGCAGGCGCTGATCGCCTCGGGTGCTGCCATCTACATCGGCCTGGCAGTGTTCGCCGTGATCACGTCGCTGATCGGCGCCTTCTACTACCTGCGCGTGGTCAAGGTCATGTACTTCGACGCGCCTGTCACGGCGACCACCGTGTCGGCTTCGTTCGACGTGCGCACCGTGCTCACGATCAACGGCGCGCTGATCCTGATTCTTGGCGTGCTGCCCGGCGGTCTGATGACGCTGTGCTACGACGCCATCGCGGCCACGCTGGCCCACTGACGCGGCCCGCACAGGTGTCGCAAACCGCGTCGGTCTGGGTGGTGCTGCTGGTGGCCCTGGCGGCCGCCAACCTGCCGTTCCTGAATGAGCGCCTGTTCGGAGCGGTGCCGCTGTCGGCCAAGCACAAGTCGCTCGCCATCCGCTTCGGCGAACTGGTGGTGCTGTACTTCATTGCCGGCGGCATCGGCCTGCTGTTCGAACGCAGGGCAGGGCAGATCGCGCCCCAGGGCTGGGAGTTCTACGCGGTGACGGCCTCGCTGTTCGTCGTGCTGGCCTTCCCGGGATTCACCTGGCGCTATCTGATGAAGCACAGGCACTGACATGACTTCTCCCATCGCCGATTCGCATCTGAAGGAAGCGCTCGTCAGCAGCGAAGAGCTCTTCAAGGGCAAGTTCCTGCACGCCAAGCGAGACACCATCCGCCTGCCCGACGGCCACAGCGCCACGCGCGAGTACGTGGTGCATCCGGGTGCGGTGGTGGTGATTCCGTTGCTCGACGACGGCCGCGTGGTGCTGGAGCGCCAGTTTCGCTACCCGGTGGATCGCGTGATCGTCGAGTTTCCCGCGGGCAAGCTCGACGCCGGCGAAGATCCGCTGTTGTGCGGCCAACGCGAACTGCTCGAGGAAACCGGCTACACCGCGCGCGAATGGGCGCATGCCGGCGCCACGCACCTGGCAGTGGCGTACTCGACCGAGATCATCCACATCTACTTTGCACGCGGCCTCTCGTTGGGCGAGCGCAAGCTCGACCATGGCGAGTTTCTCGACGTGTTCACTGCCACGCCGCAGGAGCTCATTGGCTGGTGCCGCGACGGCACCGTGACCGACGCAAAGACGCTCACTTGCGTCCTGTGGCTGCAGAACGTCCTCTCGGGCGCATGGGCACTGGATTGGCAGGCCGCAGCCTCGCAAGGCGGCGCGGGATAATCCGCGCATGAAGGTCCTCGATCTCCGCTGCACGCACGGCCACGGCTTCGAGGGCTGGTTCGCGTCCAACGAGGCGTTCGACAGCCAGCTCGCAAGCGGCTTGGTCGAGTGCCCGGTCTGCGGCGACACCGCCATCGTCAAGCTGCTGAGCGCGCCGCGCCTGAACCTGAGCAACGCCAAGGCGCCGAAGGAAGAAGGGCGCGACGCGGCTCACACGCCGTCGGCGCCTGCATCGCCATCCACTCAAGTATCCGCAACCGCGACTTCACCCGAAGCCCGTTGGATGCGCGCCGTGCGTGAAGTGCTGGCCAAGACCGAAGACGTCGGCGACCGCTTCGCCGACGAGGCGCGCAGGATGCACTACGGCGAAACCGCCGAGCGCGGCATCCGCGGCCAGGCCACGCCGGAGCAGACCGAAGCATTGCTCGACGAAGGCATTCCGGTGATGGCGCTGCCGATCCCGGCGGCGCTCAAAGAAACCCTGCAGTAACCGACGGGCTCGACGAGCCCGTCCGGGGCCCGCTCAGGCCGTGAACTGCAGCGCGGCCAGCCGCGCGTACACGCCGCCTTGCGCCACCAGCGCCGCGTGCGTCCCCTGTTCGACGATGCCGCCGTGGTCCAGCACGATGATGCGGTCCGCCTTCTGCACGGTCGCCAGGCGGTGGGCGATCACGAGCGTGGTGCGGTTTTCCATCGCCGATTCGAGCGCGGCCTGCACCATGCGCTCGCTCTCGGCGTCGAGCGCGCTGGTGGCTTCGTCCAGCAGCAGCAACGGCGGGTTCTTCAAAATGGCCCGCGCGATGGCGATGCGCTGGCGCTGGCCGCCCGACAGCCGCACGCCGCGTTCGCCCAGGAAGGTGTCGTAGCCCTCGGGCAGGGCCTGCAGGAAGTCGTGCGCAAAGGCGGCGCGCGCCGCGGCGTGCACCTCGTCGGCGCTGGCCTCGGGCCGGCCGTAGCGGATGTTCTCGAAGGCGCTGGCCGAGAAGATCACCGCGTCCTGCGGCACGAGGCCGATGCGGGTGCGCAGGTCGTGCAGCGCGAGCGCATCGAGCGATGCCCCGTCGAGCACGATGCGGCCCGACTGCGGGTCGTAGTAGCGCAGCAGCAGCTGGAACACCGTGCTCTTGCCTGCGCCGCTCGAACCCACCAGCGCCACGGTTTCGCCCGGCGCGATGTCCAGGCTGAAGTCGCGCAGTGCCGGCGTGCCCGGCCGCGAGGGATAGTGGAAGGTGATCGCGTCGAAGCGGATGGCGCTGCCCGCCGCGGGAACGGGCGCGACCGCCGGCCGTGCGGGTGAGGCGATGGCCGTCGGCGCGTGCAGCAGTTCCATCAGTCGCTCGGTGGCGCCGGCTGCGCGCAGCAGGTCGCCGTACACCTCGCCGAGCACGGCCGTTGCGCTCGCGAGGATCGCCACGTAGACCACCGTCTGGCCCAGGTGGCCGGCCGTGATGTCGCCGCGCAGCACGGCCTGCGTGCCTTCGTACAGGCCCCAGAGCAGGGCGGCCGAGGTGGCGATGATGATGAAGGCCACGAGCACCGAGCGCGCGCGCGTGCGGCGCACGGCGGTCTGGAAGGCGTTTTCAGTCGAGCTGTTGAAGCGGTCGGCCTCGCGGCCTTCGGCCGTGTAGCTCTGCACCACGGGAATCGCGTTCAGCACCTCGGCCGCGATGGCGCTCGAGTCGGCCACGCGGTCCTGGCTGGCGCGCGAGAGCTTGCGCACGCGGCGGCCGAACCACATGCTCGGCAGCACCACCAGCACCAGGATGCCCAGCACCTGCACCATCACATAAGGGTTGGTCCAGACCAGCACCGCCAGCGCGCCCACGCCCATGACGGCGTTGCGCAAGCCCATGCTCAGCGACGAGCCGACGACCGTCTGCACGAGCGTGGTGTCGGCCGTGAGGCGCGACAGCACCTCGCCGGTCTGCGTGGTCTCGAAGAAGGCCGGGCTCTGCTGCAGCACGTGGCCGTAGACCGCGTTGCGCAGGTCGGCCGTGACGCGCTCGCCGAGCCAGCTCACCGTATAGAAACGCGCGGCCGAAAACAGGCCCAGCGCCACGGCCACCGCGAAGAGGGCGCCGAAGTGTTCGCGCAGCGCCATGGTCTGCGCGCCCTTGTCGGCGCTGACCAAGCCGCCGTCAATCAGGCTGCGCAAGGCGATAGGGAATGCCAGCGTCGTGACGGCCGCCATCACCAGGAAGACCCCCGCCAGGACGATCTGCACGCGGTAGGGGCGAAGGAAGGGGCGCAACCCCGACAGCGAGCGGGGCGAACCCTTGGCTGCGGAGGACGACGGAGGGGAAGAAGCCATGGGTGCGGATTCTACCGAGCCCTTGCCTTCACAAAGGTCGCCTTGACAGTAATTGCCATGGCAGCTAATATTTCGGCATGAGCGATGCCCCCATTTCCCCGGTTCCTCCGACGCCCGACGAGGCCGTGCGCCCGCCGGCCGACTTTTATCGCGCCGAGGACTACCGCGCCGAAGAGAGCATCGGCTACCTGATGCGCCGCATCGTCACGTCCGTGGGCCAGACGGTCGGCACGCGCATGTGCGAACCCGGCAGCCCCACGTACCCGCAGTGGGTGCCGCTGTACAAGCTGCACGCCGGCGCCGCCACCACCGTGGCCGAACTCGCCCGCGCCTGCGAACTCGACACCGGCGCCATGACGCGCCTGCTCGACCGCCTCGAAGCCAAGGGCCTGTGCCGCCGCGTACGCTCGCTCGAAGACCGCCGCGTGGTCAACATCGAACTCACCGACGAAGGCCGTGCGGCCGCGAAGGAAGTGCCCTATGTGCTGAGTCGGGTGCAGAACGAGTACCTGGCCGGCTTCACCACCGAAGAATGGGAGCAGCTCAAGGACTACTTGCGCCGCATCCTCGACAACGCACAGGGCCTTGCGGTCCGTGGAGAGAAGAATGACTGAGTCTTTCGCCGTGCGCGCGCTGCGTCGCACGCCTGTCGTGGCCGCCGCATTGGCGGTGGTCGCGCTCGCCGGTTGCGCCGACATGGCCGGCATCGGCTCGCACGCCACGCTGCGCGATGCGTCCACGCTCGGCATCGCGGCCGACCCCGCGCGCGCCACCGTGCCCAGCCTGGACAGCCAGTGGTGGCAGGCCTTCGGCGACAGCCAGCTCAACGCGCTGGTCGACCAGGCCGTGGCCGGCAACCCGAATCTGCAGGTCGCACGTGCGCGGCTCGTGCGTGCCCAGGCCTCGGCGGACATCGCCGGCGCGGCGCTGCTGCCCAAGGTCGGTGCCGACCTCAACCTGAACCGCCAGAAGTTCAACAGCAACTACATCTACCCGGCGCCGCTCGGCGGCTCGACGCAGAACATCGGCCTGCTGCAGCTCGGCGCGAGCTGGGAGCTCGACTTCTTCGACAAGAACCGCAGCGCGCTCGACACTGCCCTCGGCGCGGCCAATGCCGCCGCGGCCGACGCCGATGCCGCGCGCGTGCTGCTCGCGAGCAACCTGGCGCGCAGCTACTTCCAGTGGGCGCGACTGAACGAACAGGTCGAGGTGGCCAAGCGCACGCTGGCCCAGCGCGACGAAACCTTCAAGCTGGTGCGCGACCGCGTCGCGGCCGGCCTCGATACGCGTCTCGAACTGCGCCAGAGCGAAGGCGGCCTGCCTGAAGCACGCCAGCAGATCGAAGCGCTCAACGAGCAGATCGCGCTGCAGCAGCATGCGCTCGATGCGCTCGTGGGCCAGCCCAACGTGTCGGCCTCGCTCAAGCCGCCGGTGCTCGCCGGCGTGAAGCCGATGGCGCTGCAGGCAAACATTCCGGCCGACCTGCTGGGCCGCCGCGCCGACATCGCCGCCGCGCGCTGGCGCGTCGAAGCGGCCACCAGCGACGTGGCCAACGCCAAGACGCAGTTCTATCCCAACGTGAACCTCACGGCCTTTGCCGGCTTCCAGAGCCTGGGCTTCGGCAAGCTGCTCAAGTCGGGCAGCGAGCAGTGGGGCGTGGGCCCGGCCATCCACCTGCCGATCTTCGAAGGCGGGCGCCTGCGCGCCAACCTGCGCGGCAAGTCGGCCGACCTCGACGTGGCCATCGAAAGCTACAACGCCACCGTGCTCGATGCCGTGCGCGACGCGGCCGACCAGGTGTCGAGCGCGCAGTCGATCACGCGCCAGCAGACCGAGCAGCGCGCCGCGCAGACGGCCGCCGAAGGCGCCTACGACATTGCCGTGCAGCGCTACCGCGCGGGCCTGGGCAACTACCTCAACGTGCTGACCGCCGAAACCGCCGTGCTGGCCCAGCGCCGGCTCGCGGTCGACCTGGCGGCCCGCGCCCTCGACACGCAGGTGGGCCTGGCGCGCGCCCTGGGCGGCGGCTGGCAGCCGCCGGCCACCGCGACGGCTTCGGCGCCGACGGCCGCCACCCAGAACTGATTTGCTGATCCGCCTTCTTCGGAAAGAACTCCATCATGAGCGATAACAACACTCCGACATCCGCTTCCATCCCGTCTTCCAACGCGCCCACCACCGCAGCGCCCGAGGCGCCTGCAAGCAACGGCAAGCGCCGCCGCGCACTCACCGTCCTCGCCACCGTGGTGGTGGTCGCCGGCGGCGGCTGGGGCCTGTACGAATGGCTGGTCGCCAGTCATTACGAGAACACCGACAACGCCTACGTGCAGGGCAACGTCATCCAGATCACGCCGCAGATCGGCGGCACGGTCATGGCCATCGGCGCCGACGACACCGACTTCGTGAAGGCCGGCCAGCCGCTGGTGCAGCTCGACCCGGCCGACGCCAAGGTCGCGCTCGAGCAGGCCGAGGCCGCGCTCGCGCAGGCCGTGCGCCAGGTGCGCACGCTGTACGCCAACAACGGCTCGCTGGCCGCGCAGGTCACGCTGCGCCAGTCCGACATCGCCAAGGCCCAGAGCGACATCGCCAAGGCGCAGGACGACCTGCAACGCCGCCGCGCGCTGTCGGGCAACGGCGCCGTATCGAAGGAAGAACTCAACCACGCCGAGACGCAGCTGGCCAACGCCAAGAGCGCACTGGCCGCCGCACAGGCCGGCGTGGTCGCCGCGCGCGAGGCACTGGCCAGCAACCAGTCGCTGACCGAAGGCACCAGCGTGCCCCAGCACCCGAGCGTGCTGGCCGCCGCCGCCAAGGTGCGCGAGGCCTACCTCGCCACGCAGCGCGTGGCCATGCCCGCGCCGGTCGACGGCTACGTCGCCAAGCGCACCGTGCAGCTGGGCCAGCGCGTGGCCGCCGGCACGCCGATGATGTCGATCGTGCCGCTGCACCAGCTGTGGGTCGACGCCAACTTCAAGGAAGTGCAGCTGCGCAACATCCGCATCGATCAGCCCGTGAAGCTCACGGCCGACGTGTACGGCAAGAAGGTCGAGTACATCGGCAAGGTCGCCGGCCTGGGCGTGGGCACCGGCGCCGCCTTTGCGCTGCTGCCGGCGCAGAACGCCACCGGCAACTGGATCAAGGTGGTGCAGCGCGTGCCCGTGCGCATCGCGCTCGACCCCGAGCAGCTCAAGGCCAACCCGCTGCGCATCGGCCTGTCGATGGACGCCGAGATCGACATCACGCAGAAGACCGGCAAGATGCTGGCCGATGCGCCGCGCAGCACCGCCTTCGCGCAGACGCAGGTCTACAGCCAGCTCGACCGCGGCGCCGACGCCGAAGTGGAACGCATCGTGGCCGCCAACCTCGGCCGCGGCGCGCCCACGGCGGCCGTGAGCCGCCCGGCCGCAGCCGCTGCGGCATCGGCCGCGCACGTCGCCACGCAGGGCCAGCCGGGCTGATCGCAGCGCTGATTCGCTGAACCTTCACAGCTCGCGCCATGGCCACTGCTGCTCCCGCTTACATCGCGCACCCCCCGCTCGAGGGCTCCGCCCGCGTGTGGGGCACGGTCGCGCTGTCCGCCGCCACCTTCATGAACGTGCTCGACTCGTCGATCGCGAACGTGTCGCTGCCGGCCATCTCGGGCGACCTTGGCGTGAGCACCACGCAAGGCACCTGGGTCATCACCAGCTTCGCGGTGGCCAACGCCATCGCGGTGCCGCTCACGGGTTTCATGACCCAGCGCTTCGGCCAGGTGCGCCTGTTCATGGCCAGCGTGATCCTGTTCATGATCGCTTCGCTGCTGTGCGGCCTGGCGCCCAACATGACCACGCTCATCCTGTTCCGCGCGCTGCAGGGCTTCGTGGCGGGGCCGATGATTCCGCTGTCGCAGACGCTGCTGCTGTCGAGCTACCCGCGCGCCAAGGCGGGCCTGGCCATGGCCATGTGGTCGATGACCACGCTGGTTGCGCCGGTGATGGGGCCACTGCTCGGCGGCTGGATCACCGACAACATCTCGTGGCCGTGGATCTTCTACATCAACATCCCCGTCGGCATCGTGGCCGCGGCCATCACCTGGACGCTGTATCACAAGCGCGAGAGCAAGACGCACAAGGTGCCGATCGACGCCATCGGCCTGGCGCTGCTGGTGTTGTGGGTGGGCTCGATGCAGCTCATGCTCGACAAGGGCAAGGAGCTCGACTGGTTCCACTCGGCCGAGATCGTCACGATGGCCGTGGTGGCCGTGGTCGGCTTCGCCTTCTTCCTGGTCTGGGAGCTGACCGACAAGCACCCGGTGGTCGACCTGTCGCTGTTCAAACGCCGCAACTTCTGGTCGGGCGCGGTGGCCACGGCCATCGCCTACGGCCTGTTCTTCGGCAACGTGGTGCTGCTGCCGCTGTGGCTGCAGCAGTGGATGGGCTACACCGCCACGCAGGCGGGGATGATCATGGCGCCCGTGGGGATGCTGGCGATCTTCTTCTCGCCCGTGGTGGGGCTCACGGTGGCCAAGATCGACCCGCGCCGCTACGCGACCTTCTCGTTCCTCGTGTTCGCGCTGGTGCTGTGGATGCGTTCGAACTTCAACACGCAGGCCGACTTCGTGACGATCATCATCCCGACGATCATCCAGGGCATCGCGATGGCGTTCTTCTTCATTCCGCTCGTGACCATCACGCTGTCGGGCCTCACGCCCGACCGCATCCCGGCCGCGTCGGGGCTGTCGAACTTCCTGCGGATCACGGCGGGCGCCATGGGCACCTCGATCGCCACCACGCTGTGGGACAGCCGCGCGGCCCTGCACCATGCGCAGCTCGTGGAGTCGGTGAACCCGGGCAACAGCGCGGCCACCAGCGCCATCGCGGGGCTGACGGGCAGCGGCTTCAGCACCGAGCAGGTGCTCGGGCAGATCAACCGCCTCGTCGACCAGCAGGCGTTCATGCTCGCAACGAACGACATCTTCTATGCGTCGGCGGTGCTGTTCCTGCTGCTGATTCCGCTGGTGTGGCTGGCGCGACCGCAAAAGGGCGGCGCGGGCGGCGATGCGGCCGCCGGCGCGCACTGACAACACGCAGCGCTCGCGCATGGACCAGTTCGCAGCCATGAAGGCGTTCCGCGCCGTCGTGGAGGCCGGCGGCTTCACCGCCGCGGCCGACGCGATGGACGTGTCGCACACGGTGGTCTCGCGCCACGTCAAGCAGCTGGAAACGGCGCTCGGTGTGCAGCTGCTCAACCGCACCACGCGCCGCTTCGCGCTCACGCAAGCAGGGCAGACCTACTACGAACACACGCGGCAGATCCTCGACCAGGTCGAGACCGCGGCGCTGGTCGTGGCGCAGCACCAGGTGGAGCCCACCGGCCTGCTGCGCATCAACGCACCGATGTCCTTCGGGCTGGAAGAGCTGGCGCAGTGGCTGCCGGCGTTTCTCGACGCGCACCCGCAGGTCAAGGTCGACCTGGTCTGCAACGACCGCTTTGTCGACCTGATCGAAGAAGGCTTCGACGTGGGATTGCGACTGGCGTATGCACTCTCGGACTCGACGCTGATCGTCAAGCGACTCGCGAGCTTCGAAGAGTGGTGGGTGGCATCGCCCGCCTACCTGCAGCGGCGCGGCACGCCGCAGACGCCCGCCGACCTGGCGGCGCACGACTGCCTCACCTATTCATTGGCTGCGAAGGCCGCACAACCCAGCTTCACCGCGCCGGACGGCAGCGCCCACACAGTGGACGTCGGTGGGCGGCTGCAGGCCAACAGCGGGATCGCGCTGCGCAGCGCCGCGCTGGCGGGCACGGGGCTGGCGGCATCGCCCGCGTTCCTCGTGCGTGCGCACGTGGCGCGCGGCGAGCTGGTGCGCGTGCTGCCCGGGTTCCGCCAGCAGCCGCTGAACCTGTACGCGCTCTATCCGCAGAACCGGCACCTGTCGCCGAAGGTGCGGGCGTTTGTCGACTTTGCTGCTGCGCGCTACCTGCCCGCGGACGGGCAGGGCGGCGACTGAGGCCGTTCAGGCCTTCGCTTCCAGCAACCGCAACACCTCGTCGGTCGATCGCACTTCGGCCACCACATCCGACACGCCGCGCAGCGCCGCGCGATGCAACTCGCGGTGGCCCAGCACACCGCCTTCTTCCAGATCGAGGTCGCGTGTCGCGCAGGCATCGCCCACGATGAGGCTCTGGTAGCCGCGCGGTGCGGCATCGAAAGCGGTGGCCGACACGCACATGTGCGTCATGAGGCCCGTGAGGATCAGTGTCGTGATGCCGCGCGCCTGCAGTTCGACCTCCAGCGGGGTGCCCGCGAACGCACTCGGCGTCGCCTTGCGCAGCACCGTGTGCTGCGGGGCAGGGCGCAGTTCGTCATGGATGCCGAAGGCGTGGCTGCCGTCCGCGAAGATCGGGCTGTCGGCGGGCGCCACGTGCTGCACATGGAACACCGGCATCGCCTGCCGGTCGGCGGCATCGATCAGGCGCCGCGCCTGGCGCAGGGCGGCCCCTCCGTCGGGGATGGGCATGCGTCCGTCGAAATACTCGTTCTGGAAATCGATCGCGATCAGCGCCGTAGTGGCGGGGTCAAGGCGGCTCGTGGGCACGGCGCCGGTGAGGCTGCGGATGCTGGGGTGCTTCATGCGTTTCTCTGCGTGAGTGAAAGAAGGCCTGAAGCGTAGGCAGCCCGCGCGCTGCGGGGTAGAGGCGCCGCCGCACAAGATTTGTGCGGATCGTGACGATCAGCGTGGCTACTTCACGCCGTGGCCCAGCGCCTTCAGCACGTCATGGCATGCGCCCATCGTGTGGTAATCGGTCTTGCCGGCCGGGCTTTTCTCGTCGCTGATCTTCGCGTTCTGCGGCGTGAGGATGCGGTACCACGCACCGTGCGCGTGGTCGACGAAGTGGTCCCAGCTGTAGGCCCAGATCCGGTCGTACCAGTCCCAGTAGCCGGCGTCGCCCGTGCGCACCGCGAGCAGGGCGGCGGCGGCGAAGCTTTCGGCCTGCACCCAGAAGTACTTGTCGCCGTCGCACACCGCGCCGTCGGGACCGAAGCCGTAGACCAGCCCGCCGTGCGTGGCGTCCCAGCCGCGTTGCATCGCGGTGTCGAAGAAGTGGCGTGCGCGCGGCACGATCCATTCGGTGCCCGGCGCGTCGGGGCCCAGGTGGCTGTCGAGTTGCAGCAGCAGCTTGGTCCATTCGGTGAGGTGGCCGGTCTGGAAGCCCCAGGGCCGGAAGATGTTGGTCTTGTCGCCGCGGTTGTAGTCCCAGTCGACCGACCAGTCCTCGCGGTAGTGCTCCCACACCAGTCCGTCGGCGAGCGCGGCCTGCCGGCCCGTGATGCTTTCGGCCAGCGTGCGCGCACGCTCGAGGTAGAAGGGCTCGCGCGTGGCGTCGTAGGCCGCGAGCATCGCCTCGCAGGCGTGCATGTTGGCGTTCTGGCCGCGGTAGGGGCCGACCTGCCAGCCGGGCGTGGCCTCGTCGGCGTACAGCTGGTGCGCCGGCTCCCAGAAATGCTGCTCCATCAGGTCGCGGGTGCGCGCGAGGCCGGCGCGCGCTTCCTCGACGCCGGCCATCAGCGCATGCGCGTGCGCGAGCAACACGAAGGCCATGCCGTAGCAGTGCTGTGTGCCGTCCTGCACCGTGGCCTGATGGCCATCCCAGTCGATCTGCCATGCATAGCCACCATTCGGCTGCGCATGCGCGGTCTGCAGGAACGCGAGGCCGTGCCGCACCGCCGCGAGATCGTCGGGCCGGCCGAAGCGGCGCCACGCCATCGCGTGGTTGAACACGAAGCGCGTGCTGCTCACGAGATGGCGCGTGCGGCGGTCGTACACCGTGCCGTCGTCCTTGAAGAAATGGAAGAGGCCGCCCGAGGCATCGCGGCTGCGCGGCGCGTAGAACGCCAGCGTGTGTGCGATGTGGCCGGTAAGGAATTCAGGCGAGCGGAAGTTCGGCATGGCAGTGGTGGGATTCAATCCGGGTGAAAGAGCATCGTTGCAGTGCAGCGAGCGCGCAAGTTTTCCACGAAGGGCGCAGGCGTGCGCGAGCGCCTCATCACTGCGCACGTGCACGCCTCGCGCGTTCGCCGGTGTGCGTGTTGCGGTGCGCAATGTCGTCGGGACGACAGTCGTTTGCCCGGGGGTGGTGCGCCTTGTGAATGGTTGCAGTGCAGCATAGGCATTTGCCCCAGTATGCAATTGCATAGCAGCCCCCAACAATCGGTCCGCGCTCGCTGGTGGCGCACGCATTGAGATGGACCGCATGACCGATTTCTTTTTTCCGCACACGGACGACGCCGCGAGATGAGCGACGTCATTCTTGAAACACGCCAGCTCACCAAGGAATTCAAGGGATTCACCGCGGTCAGCAAGGTTGACCTCTCGGTGAAGCGCGGCTCGATCCACGCGCTCATCGGCCCCAACGGTGCCGGCAAGACGACCTGCTTCAACCTGCTCACGAAGTTCCTCGAGCCGACCGCGGGCACGATCCTGTTCAACGGGCACGACATCACAGGCGAACGCCCGGCGCAGATCGCGCGACGCGGCGTGATCCGCTCGTTCCAGATCTCCGCCGTGTTCCCGCACCTCACGCTGCTCGAGAACGTGCGCCTGGGCCTGCAGCGCAAGCTCGGCACCTCGTACCACTTCTGGAAGAGCGAGAAGTCGCTCAAGCCGCTCGATGCGCGCGCCCGCGAACTGCTCGCCGAGGTGGGCCTCGAAGACCTGGCCGACGAGCAAACGGTGAACCTGCCCTACGGCCGCAAGCGCGCGCTCGAGATCGCCACCACGCTGGCCATGGAACCCGAACTGATGCTGCTCGACGAACCCACGCAGGGCATGGGCCACGAAGACGTGCACCGCGTGGCCGAGCTCATCAAGCGCGTGTCGGCCGGACGCACCATCCTGATGGTCGAACACAACATGAGCGTGGTCTCGACCATTGCCGACACCATCACGGTGCTGCAGCGCGGCGCCGTGCTGGCCGAAGGCCCGTACGCCGAAGTCTCGAAGAACCCGCAGGTGATGGAGGCCTACATGGGCACCACCGACGGCCAGATGCAGGGCGCGCACTGATATGAGCCCCCACGCTTCTCACTTCGTGTATTCGCTGCCCCCCGAGGGGGCGCGGGCCTCCTTTGGGGCGGCCCGGCAGGAGGCCCCATGACCGCTGCACTCGAGATCAAGGGCCTGCAGGCCTGGTACGGCGAATCGCACGTGCTGCACGGCGTCGACATGGTCGTGCAGCCGGGCGAAGTCGTCACGCTGCTGGGCCGCAATGGCGCGGGCCGCACGACGACGATGCGCGCCGTGATGGGACTCACCGGCGCCCGCAAGGGCAGCATCAAGGTCAACGGCGTCGAGACCATCTCGATGGCGACGCACCGCATCGCGCACCTGGGCATCGGCTATTGCCCCGAAGAGCGCGGCATCTTCGCCAGCCTCTCGTGCGAAGAAAACCTGATGCTGCCGCCCGAGCTGAAAGGCGCGGGGCCGGGCATGTCGGTCGACGAGATCTACGCCATGTTCCCCAACCTCGCGGAGCGCCGCCACAGCCAGGGCACGCGCCTGTCGGGCGGCGAGCAGCAGATGCTCGCGGTGGCGCGCATCCTGCGCACCGGCGCCAAGCTGCTGCTGCTCGACGAGATTTCCGAAGGCCTTGCGCCCGTCATCGTGCAGGCGCTGGCCCGCATGATCACCACGCTGCGCGCCAAGGGCTACACCATCGTCATGGTCGAGCAGAACTTCCGCTTCGCCGCGCCGCTGGCCGACCGTTTCTACGTGATGGAGCACGGCCGCATCGTCGAGAAATTCGGCGCCGCCGAGCTCGAAGCCAAGATGCCCGTGCTGACCGAGCTGCTCGGCGTCTGAGTTCTTTCACCCCTTCTTGCTACTGCCGGAGACATCCATGAAAAATCAGCTCACCGCTTTCGCCCTGGCTTTCACCGCGCTGGCGCTCGCTGCGTCCGCCCAGGCGCAAGGCCAGGACAAGGTCAAGATCGGCTTCATCACCGACATGTCGAGCCTGTACGCCGACCTCGAAGGCAAGAACGGCGCGCTGGCGATCCAGATGGCCATCGACGACTTCGGCGGCAAGGCGGCCGGCAAGCCGGTCGAGCTGCTCACGGTCGACCACCAGAACAAGCCCGACATCGCTGCCTCGAAGGCGCGCGAGTGGATCGACACGCAAGGCCTGAGCATGGTCTTCGGCGGCACCAACTCGGGTGTCGGCCTGGCGCTGGCCAAGGTCGCGGCCGAGAAGAAGCGCGTGTACTTCAACAACGGCGCGGCCTCGTCGGTGCTCACCAATGAACAGTGCTCGCCCTACACCGTGCACTACGCCTACGACACCGTCGCGCTCGCCAAGGGCACCGGCGCCGCAGTGGTCGACGGCGGCGGCAAGACCTGGTTCTTCCTGACGGCCGACTACGCCTTCGGCCATGCGCTCGAAGCCGACACCTCCACCGTCGTGAAGGCCAAGGGCGGCACGATCGTCGGCGCGGTGCGCCACCCGCTCAATGCGTCCGACTTCTCGTCGTTCCTGCTGCAGGCGCAGAACTCCAAGGCACAGATCCTCGGCCTGGCCAATGCAGGCGGCGACACCGTCAACAGCATCAAGGCGGCGAAAGAATTCGGCATCGGCAAGACCATGAAGCTGGCCGGCCTGCTGATCTTCCTGAGCGACGTGCACAGCCTGGGCCTGAAGAACACCGAAGGCCTGCAGTTCACCACCAGCTGGTACTGGGACCTGAACGACGACACGCGCAAGTTCGCCAAGCGCTTCTTCGACAAGACCAAGCGCATGCCCACCGAAATCCAGGCCGCCGACTACTCGGCCACCATGACCTACCTCAAGGCCGTGGACGCGGCCAAGACCGACGAAGCCGACAAGGTCATGGCCGAGCTCAAGAAGATGAAGATCAACGACTTCTTCGGCTCCGGCCAGATCCGCCCCGACGGCCGCTACGTGCACGACATGTACCTGATGCAGGTCAAGTCGCCCGCCGAATCGAAGACGCCGTGGGACTACTACAAGCTCGTGAAGAAGCTGCCCGGCGACACCGTCTTCACCACCAAGGCCGATTCCAAGTGCGCGCTCTGGAAGTGACGCGACACCCCCGAACACCCCCACAGGAACACCTTTCATGAAGATCACCACATTCGCTCTCTCCGCCGTTTTCGCCGCCGCCGCGCTGGCCGCCGGCACTGCCCAGGCGCAGGACAAGGTCAAGATCGGCTTCATCACCGACATGTCGAGCCTGTACGCCGACGTCGAAGGCAAGAACGGCGCGCTGGCCATCCAGATGGCCATCGACGACTTCGGCGGCAAGGTCAACGGCATGCCCATCGAGCTGCTCACGGCCGACCACCAGAACAAGGCCGACATCGCCGCCTCGAAGGCGCGCGAGTGGATCGACACGCAGGGCCTGACCATGCTGTTCGGCGGCACCAGCTCGGGCACCGGCCTGGCCATGGCCAAGGTGGCGCACGAGAAGAAGCGCGTCTTCATCGTCAACGGCGCGGGCAGCTCGGCGCTCACCAACGAACAGTGCACGCCCTACACCGTGCACTACGCCTACGACACCGTGGCACTCGCCAAGGGCACTGGCTCCGCCGTCATCGGCCGTGGCGACAAGAGTTGGTATTTCCTGACCGCCGACTACGCCTTCGGCCAAGCGCTTGAAGGCGACGCGACCAAGGTCGTGAAGGAAAAGGGCGGCACCGTGCTGGGCAGCGTGAAGCACCCGCTGAACACCTCCGACTTCTCGTCGTTCCTGCTGCAGGCGCAGAACTCCAAGGCGCAGGTGCTGGCGCTGGCCAATGCCGGCGGCGACACCATCAACTCGATCAAGGCGGCCAAGGAATTCGGCATCACCAAGAACATGAAGATGGTGGGCCTGCTGGTGTTCGTGACCGACGTGCACAGCCTGGGCCTGAAGAACACCGAAGGCCTGCTGCTCACCACCAGCTGGGACTGGAACCTCGACGACAAGACGCGCGCCTTCGGCAAGCGCTTCTTCGAGAAGACCAAGCGCATGCCCACCGACATCCAGGCCGCCGACTACTCGGCCACCATGACCTACCTGAAGGCCGTGCAGGCCTCCAAGACGGTCGATGCCGACAAGGTCATGGCCACGCTGAAGTCCACGCCCATCGACGACTTCTACGCCAAGGGCAACATCCGCGCCGACGGCCGCTTCGTGCACGACATGTACCTGGTGCAGGTCAAGTCGCCGGCCGAATCCAAGCAGCCGTGGGATTACTACAAGGTG
>NZ_CALRZC010000172.1:0-18119 GCF_943372545.1 Variovorax sp. YR752
GCGGCTCGACCGGCGAGGCCGCCGCGCTCGACGAGGCCGAACAACTCGCCGTGCTCGACACCGTGCTGACGGCCGCGGGCGGACTGCCGGTCGTCATGGGCATGTCGGGCTACCACCTGGGCAAGGCCACGGCCTGGGCGCGCAAGCTCTCGGAACGTCCGCTGGCAGGCCTGCTGGTGTCTGCGCCGCATTACATCCGCCCATCACAGGCCGGTGTCGTCGAATGGTTCCACGCCATCGCCGATGCCAGCACGGTACCCGTGCTGATCTACGACATTCCCTACCGCACCGGCGTGACCATCGCGCGCGAGACGCTGCTGGCACTGGCCCAACACCCGCGCATCCGCGGCATCAAGGACTGCGGCGGCGACATGGCCAAGACGCGCGCGGTGATCGCCGATGGTCGGCTGCAGGTGCTCACGGGCGAAGACCACCAGATCTTCGCGACCATGGCCGAAGGCGGCGTGGGCGCCATCGCGGCCAGCGGCCATGTGCAGACGAAGCGCCTCGTGCGGCTGGTGCGCCTGCTGGCTGAAAACCAGCTGGCCGAGGCGCGGGCCGAATGGCAGCCGCTGCAGCCGCTGCTGGAGCTGCTGTTTGCCGAACCGAACCCGGGCCCGCTGAAGGCGCTGCTGGCGCATGCGGGCGAACTGCGTGACGAGCTGCGTTCTCCGATGACGCGCGCGTCGGACGGCCTGCGCGAGCGCCTTGTGGCGCTCGACGCGAAGCTCAGCCGCCCGTGACGGGCGGGAAGAACGCGACTTCGCAGTCGTCGCTCAGCGCGGCAGCTTCGTCGCTCATGGCCTGGTCGAGCGCCATGCGCACGGCCTTGCCGCGTGCGAGCGCGCTGGCGTAGGCGCCGCCGCGGGCGATGAGTTCGTCGCGCAGGGCCGCGAGCGTGCCGGCCTGCGTGTCGACGGTTTCGTCGCTGCTGGACAGTGCCTCGCGCACCGAGGCGAAATAACGGATGCGGACTTTCATGGGAAGACTCAGCCGAGCAGCGATGCGAGGGGAATGAAGTTCACGGTGTCGCCGGTCTTGATGGTCCGGCCCGCCGGGTTGTCGACCAGGCCGTCGCCCCAGACCATCGAGGTGAGCACGCCCGAACTCTGGTTGGCGAACAGGTCGAGCCCGCCCGCCGCGTTGCGCCGCACGCGCAGGAACTCGCGGCGCTTGTCGGCACGCAGCCAGTCGAAATCGGCGCGCAGCGGCACGGCCTCGGGCGCGATGCGCGTGGCGCCCTGCAGCGTGAGCAGGAAGGGCCGCACCAACATCAGGAAGGTCAGGAAGCTCGACACCGGGTTGCCGGGCAGCCCCGTGACATGGCAGGCGCCCTGCCCGTTGCTGCGCGCGATCGAGCCGTAGGCGAAAGGCTTGCCGGGCTTCATCGACAGCGACCACTGCTGCAGTTCGCCGAGCGACTGCAGCGCGGCGCGGATGTGGTCTTCTTCACCGACCGAGACGCCGCCGGTCGTGATGATCAGGTCGCTCGTTTCGGCCGCGTCGCGCAACGCGGCGATGGTGGCTTCGCGGTTGTCGGGCACGATGCCCAGGTCGTTCACCTCGCAGCCCAGGCGGTGCAGCAGCGCGCGCATGAAGAAGCGGTTCGAGTTGTAGATCGCGCCGGGTTTCATCGCGTCGGGCGCAACCTCGCCGGGCATCACCAGCTCGTCGCCGGTGGAGAGCATGGCCACGCGCGGCTTGCGCGCGACCTGCAGCGCGTCGAAGCCGACGCTGGCCGCCAGGCCGAGCGCGGCGGGTGTGAGGCGTTCACCGCGCTTGAGCACCACGTCGCCCGAGGCCACGTCTTCGCCCGCACGGCGCACCCACTGGCCGGCCACGGGCGCGATGGCGATGCGCACCGAGCCCAGGCTGCCTTCCTGCGGCGTGGCGGCTGTGTCTTCCTGCATGACGACCGCGTCGGCGCCCTCGGGAATCTGCGCGCCCGTGAAGATGCGCGCCGCCGTGCCGGCCGCGAGCGGCGTGCCGACGGTGCCTGCGGGAATGCGCTGCGTTACGGTCAACTCGGTGCCGGGCGTGGCGCAATCGGCCGCGCGCACGGCGTAGCCGTCCATTGCGCTGTTGTCGCGCGGCGGCACGGTGAGGCCCGAGACGAGGTCTTGCGCCAGCACGCGCCCGTCGGCGTCGAAGGTGCCGACGCTTTCGGCCGGCAGCACCGACTGCGCCTTCACAAGCAGCGCCGCGATCGCTTCATCGAGCGGCATCAGCGGCGGGCGCAAGGACGAGGCGGCGAAGGGAACGGGAGAAGAGTCAGCCATGGTGTTCGGGGTTGTAGTCGAAGCGCTCGCCGCTGTCGATCAACCACGTCGCAATGGCCTCGGCGTCGTTGAGGTCGAGCACCGGGCGCGCCGTGGGCTCGGGCAGGCCGGCCGGCGCGTCGGTGGCGATGGCGGTGACGAAAGGGTCGTCAATGTACAGCGCGGCGCGCGGCGCCTCGCCGTCGCCGCTCGGGCGCCAGACCTCAATCTTGTGCACGTCGCTGTGCCGGAAGCCCTCGACCAGCACCCAGTCGACCGCCGGGTGCAGCTCGGCGAGCAGCTGGTGCACCGTGAGATCGGCGGGCACCTCGAACTCGCGCATGAGCGCAAGCCGCTGGTCGGACGCGACGACCACCTCGAAGGCCCCGGCCTGCCGATGGCGCCAGGTGTCCTTGCCGGCATGGTCGATGTCGAAGCGGTGGTGTGCGTGCTTGACCACCGACACGCGCAGGCCGCGCTGCTTCAGCACGGGAATCAGGCGCTCCACCAGCGTGGTCTTGCCTGCGCCGGAGTAACCGGCGAAGCCGACGACCTTCATGCCGTGGCCGCCCGCGTCAGTCGCAGTGCTCGGCGATGTAGGCCTTGACGGCCTCGGCATCGGCCGGCAGCTGGACCACGCGCTTGGGCAAGGCTTCGATGCCTTCGAACTTCTTCGGGCGCGCGGGTTCTTCGCCCAGCGCCTCGACCACCGTGGCCGCGAACTTGATCGGCAGCGCGGTTTCGAGCACCACCATCGGCACGCCGGGCACCAGCTGCTCGCGCGCGGCCTTCAGGCCGTCGGCGGTGTGCGGGTCGATCAGCGTGGCGAAGCGCTTCTCGGTGTCGCGGATCATCGCCAGCCGGTCGGCGTGCGTGCTGCGGCCGCTGCGGAAGCCGAAGCGCTCGGCGGCATGCTGGAACACTGGGTCGGCGCTCAGGTCGAAGCTGCCGCGCAGGCCCAGGTCGTCCACGAACAGCTGGCGCAGGCGGGCCGCATCGCGACTGACCAGGTCGAACACGAAGCGTTCGAAGTTGCTGGCCTTGCTGATGTCCATCGACGGGCTCGAGGTCTCGTGCGTGTCGACTGCGGCGCGCACGCGGTACACGCCGGTGCGGAAGAACTCGTCGAGCACGTCGTTCTCGTTGGTGGCGACCACCAGCGTCTGGATCGGCAGGCCCATCATGCGTGCCACGTGGCCCGCGCAGACGTTGCCGAAGTTGCCCGAGGGCACGGTGAAGCTCACGGGCTTGTCGTTGCTCGCCGTGGCCTGGAAGTAGCCCGCGAAGTAGTAGACGACCTGCGCCAGCAGGCGCGCCCAGTTGATCGAGTTGACTGTGCCGATGCGGTACTTGCGCTTGAAGCCCAGGTCGTTCGACACCGCCTTGACGATGTCCTGGCAGTCGTCGAACACGCCGGTGATGGCGATGTTGTGGATGTTCTCGTCTTGCAGGCTGAACATCTGCGCCTGCTGGAACGGGCTCATGCGGCCGTCCGGCGAGGTCATGAAGACGCGCACGCCCTTCTTGCCGCGCATGGCGTACTCGGCCGCACTGCCGGTGTCGCCGCTGGTGGCGCCCAGAATGTTGAGCTCGGCGCCGCGGCGGGCCAGTTCGTACTCGAACAGGTTGCCCAGCAGCTGCATCGCCATGTCCTTGAAGGCCAGCGTGGGGCCGTTGGACAGGGCTTCGAGGTACACGCCGTCTTCAAGCTCGCGCAGCGGCACGATCTCGTCGGAGCCGAACACTTCGGCCGTGTAGGTCTTCGCGCAGATCGCCTTCAGGTCGGCCGCAGGAATGTCGTCGATGTACAGCGAGAGGATCTCGAAGGCCAGCTCGTTGTACGGCAGCGCGCGCCATTTGGCGAGCGTGGCGGTGTCGACCTGCGGGTACGTTTGCGGCAGGTACAGGCCGCCATCGGGCGCGAGGCCTTCGAGGAGGATTTCGCAGAAGCGCTTGCGGTCGGGGTGGCCGCGGGTAGAAAGGTAGTTCATGTCAGGTCTTCAGGCTCAACGGCAATCGGGTTGCCAGCGGTCTCGTTCGAGCGCGGCCAGGGCCCGCTCATTTTCTATCGTGATGGCGTCCAGCAGCCCGGGCACCTGTGTCTCTTTCGGGGTCCACTTCATCGGGTAGAGAACCGAGAACTGGTAGGTCAGCACGCCGCCGCACGCCGGCTCGTGGAAGCTCTTGTGCGCGAAGGCCTGGGCGAACTGCTCGTCCCGGCGAATTTCGACCAGGTGGTACCAGTACGCGTGCCCTTGCGCCGTGCGCCCCGCAAAGTGCTGCTTGCGCGCCCGCTCGCCCTTGAACCGGGCGCTCACGGCCTTCAGTTCAGCGCTCGCATCGGAGACAGGGCCCGGGCGCAGGAGCAAGGTCAGTGCGGTGATCCATGCCCCGCCTTCATCGCCTTCGCTGATCTTGTAGACCCACGACAGTCGGCCATCCTCGAGCGTTTGCGGCTCCGGCGTGGTGAGCAGGTATTCGACCTTCGCCAGCTCCAAGGTGGGCGGCGGGTCGAAGCGCGAGGCCGCGTGGCCCGTCGATGCCAGCAACAGCACCGTCAGGGCGAACGCAGCCGCGCGCCAGGGCAACATCACTTCAACTCTTCCTTGCGGATGCGCACGATGGGCTCGAGCACGGTCGGCAGCGCCTGCAGCTCGGCCATGACGTCGTCGACGGTGCCTTCGCGCGCGTCGTGCGTGAGGATGATGAGGTCGGTCTGCGTGGAGCCTTCGCCGCCCACTTCGTCGGCTTCGCGCTGCAGCACCGCGTCGATGCTGATGCCGGCGGTGGCCAGCAGGCCCGTCACCTTGGCGAGCACGCCGGCCTGGTCGGCCACGCGCAAGCGCAGGTAGTAGCTGGTGACGACTTCCGACATCGGCAGCACCTTCAGGTCGCTCATGGCGTCGGGGTGGAAGGCCAGGTGCGGCACGCGGTGCGCGGCGTCGGCGGTGTGCAGGCGCGTGATGTCGACCAGGTCGGCAATGACGGCGCTGGCGGTCGGCTCGCTGCCGGCGCCCTTGCCGTAGTACAGCGTGGTGCCGACGGCGTCGCCGTGCACGACCACGGCGTTCATCGCGCCTTCAACGTTCGCCAGCAGGCGCTTGGACGGCACGAGCGACGGGTGCACGCGCAGCTCGATGCCCTGGGCCGTGCGCTTGGTGATGCCCAGCAGCTTGATGCGGTAGCCGAGTTGTTCGGCGTACTTGATGTCTTGTGCGGCGAGCTTGGTGATGCCCTCGACATGGGCCTTGTCGAACTGCACGGGGATGCCGAAGGCGATGGCGCTCATCAGCGTGACCTTGTGCGCGGCGTCGACGCCTTCGATGTCGAAGGTCGGGTCGGCTTCGGCGTAGCCCAGGCGCTGGGCTTCCTTCAGCACGGTGGCGAAGTCCAGGCCCTTGTCGCGCATCTCGGACAGGATGAAGTTGGTGGTGCCGTTGATGATGCCGGCCAGCCACTGGATGCTGTTGGCGGTGAGGCCTTCGCGCAGCGCCTTGATGATCGGGATGCCGCCGGCCACCGCGGCCTCGAAGGCCACCATCACGCCCTTGGCGTGCGCGGCCGCGAAGATCTCGGTGCCGTGCACGGCGAGCAGCGCCTTGTTGGCGGTGACCACGTGCTTGCCGGCCGCGATGGCTTCGAGCACGAGCTGCTTGGCAATGCCGTAACCGCCGATGAGTTCGATGACGATGTCGATGTCGGGGTTTGCGATGACTTCGCGCGCGTCGGCGACCACCGTCACGCCTTCGCCGGCCACTTCGCGGGCGCGGGCGGTGTCGAGGTCGGCCACCATGGTGATCTCGATGCCGCGGCCGGCGCGGCGCTTGATTTCTTCCTGGTTGCGCTGGAGCACCTTGAAGGTGCCGCTGCCGACCGTGCCTGCGCCGAGCAGGCCTACTTGGATGGATTTCATGGGAGGGGTCGCGTTCATGGTTTGGAGGGGGTGAGGGACGGTGCTGCGGCGTCCACGAGGCGGCTGACGTAGCGCGGCAGGCTCCAGGCGCCGCCCGCGAAGCCGCGGCACATGCCGTCGCCGGACGCGCCGGTGCGCACGAAGGTCGTGCCGTTGAAGTGCCAGGTTTCGCTCGACCAGCAGTCGCCGATGCCGCGGCCCTTCATGGCCGAGGTGACGCTGGCATCGCTGTCGTCGAAGTCGCCGTTCGCCTCGAGGGACACCGGCGCGTAGGGCGGCTTGTCGTTGGCGATCCAGAGCAGGCTCGAATAGTTGTACGCGCCCATGCCGCAGCCCATGGACAGCAGCACCTTGCTGCCGCTCAGGCGGACGATTTCGAGCGACTTGGCGCTGAAGTCCGTGCTGTTGTTGCACTGCTCCTTCACTGCGGCGATGTCGAGCGACGGAAAGATGCGCGCGGGCAGCGCGGCGTCGCCGGGCTTCGCCTTGGGCGGCTTGACGACATTGACGACGGGCATGGGCACTGGCGGCAGCACGGAAGATTCGGGCTTGGTGCCCTTGCGCACCAGCGCGCCCGGGGTGCCGACGCGCCCCTGCGTTTCGTCCATTTTCAGCAGCACGGCGTTGAGGCCGGCGAGCGACAGCGTCCACTTCTTGCCGCCGTTGGCCGTGACGGTGGCGTCGTCGCTCTTGAGCAGCTCGGGCAGCACGGCGCGGATCTGGCCCTCGTCGAAGCTGGCGGTTCCCGCGTCGAGGCCGGACAGGGCCGCCTTGCCGACCTTGAAGCGCAGCGGCCCCTTGGCACCGCCGTCATCGCCGATCTGCAGCTGGATGTCGAGGGCCGTGTTCGGCCCCGCCACGCGGGTGATCAGCATCGACACCTGCTGGTGCTCCCCGCCGTCCGCCTGGTAGCCGGCGGCACGGCAGGTGCGCGTGTTGTCGCAGACCAGCTCCCAGTCGTTGTGCGAGAACGAGACCAGCTCTTTCTTCCCGGCCGCGCCGACAGACAGTGCGCCCAGCAACAGCGCGGCAGCGACGCAGGCGGATTTCATGGTCCCGTCTTGCGACGCAACCGGTACTGCTCCAGGAACTTGGCGATGCGATTGATGGCCTCGCGCAAGTCATCTTCATGGGGCAGGAACACGATGCGGAAGTGGTCCGGCGTGGCCCAGTTGAAGCCGGTGCCCTGCACCAGCATCACGCGGGTTTCCTTCAGCAGCTCGAGGAAGAACTGGCGGTCGTCCGCGATCGGGTAGACCTCGGGGTCGAGCTTGGGAAACATGTAGAGCGCGGCGCTGGGCTTGACGCAGCTCACGCCCGGAATGGCGGTGATCAGTTCGTAGGCCAGGTCGCGCTGGCGACGCAGGCGGCCGCCCTCGCAGACGAGGTCGTTGATGCTCTGATAGCCGCCGAGGGCCGTCTGGATGGCCCATTGGCCCGGCACGTTGGCGCACAGGCGCATGTTCGAGAGCATGTTCAGGCCCTCGATGTAGTCCTGTGCGCTGCGCTTGTCGCCCGACACCACGAGCCAGCCGGCGCGATAGCCGCACGAGCGGTAGCTCTTGGACAGCGAATTGAAGGTCAGCGTGAGCACGTCGGTCGACAGGCTGGCGATGGCCGTGTGCTTGACACCGTCGTACAGCACCTTGTCGTAGACCTCGTCGGCAAAGATGACGAGGCCGTGCTCGCGGGCGATCTCGACGAGGCTCTTGAGCAGGTCGTCGGAATAGAGCGCGCCGGTCGGGTTGTTCGGGTTGATGACCACGATGCCCTTGGTGCGCGGCGTGATCTTGGCGCGGATGTCGGCCAGGTTCGGCATCCAGCCGTTGTCCTCGTCGCACAGGTAGTGCACCGGCGTACCGCCCGACAGGCTCGTGGAGGCGGTCCACAGCGGGTAGTCGGGGGCCGGCAGCAGCAGCTCGTCGCCGTCGTTGAGCAGCGCGTTGGTCGACATGGCGATCAGTTCGCTGGCGCCGTTGCCCAGGTAGATGTCGTCGAGCGTGACGCCCGCGATGCCCTGCTTCTGGGTTTCGTGCATCACGGCCTTGCGCGCCGCGAAAACACCCTTGCTGTCGGAGTAACCCGCCGAGGTCGGCAGGTTGCGGATCATGTCCTGCTGGATCTCCTCAGGCGCATCGAACCCGAACACGGCCAGATTGCCGATGTTGAGCTTGATGATCTTCTGGCCTTCTTCCTCCATCTGCTTGGCGGCGTCCATGATGGGACCGCGGATGTCATAGAGGACGTTGGCCAGCTTGGCCGATTTCTTGAGCTGCTTCAAAGGGGCCCTCCCGGGCGGGTTTACTCGAAGGTCAAAGGCCCTTGCGGGCCTCGTGTCACTAGGGAAAACCTATAATTTGACCACAGTTCCCAGTGCCCCGATGAAGCTCCAGCCCGACAAATCCGACGCCCAGACCCTCACCGCACACGGCCCCGGCTGGGTCGCGATCAACAACGAAAAGGTGGAGGGCAGCGTCGTCGTGGGTTCGCGTGGCGAACGCTTTGTCTGGGATTGCACGCGTTTCGACGAGCTAGGCCCCGAACATTTCGCGCAATTGGCCTCTTTGGGCGCCGAATTGGTTATTTTCGGCAGCGGAACCCGCATCCGATTTCCCCAGCCCGCATGGCTGCAGCCCCTGATGGCGCAACGCACCGGCGTGGAGACCATGGACACCCCAGCGGCCTGCCGAACCTACAACATCCTGGCCGGCGAAGGCCGGCACGTGATCGCCGCCCTGCTCGTCGAGAGCCCGGCGGGTGGCTGAGGGAGGGGTTTTCGAGGTAAAATACCGGGTTGCGAACCGGCCAGCTACCCAGAGTTAGCAACGACCAATCCTCCGTTCATCGAGCAAGCCCGAAAAAGGCTGAGAGGGCTCGGAGAACGGAATCTAACGGAGAAAACAAGTTTCATGGCGATCGTTGTCAACAAACCCATTCCTGAATTCGACGCCAACGCCACGGGCGGCCTGAAGGTCTCGAATACCTCGCACCTCGGCCACGTGCTGGTCATGTATTTTTACCCGAAAGATAACACTCCGGGTTGCACGACCGAAGCGATGCAGTTTCGCGATCACTACAAAGACTTCGAAAAAGCAGGTGCCACCGTCTTCGGCGTGTCGCGCGACAACATGAAGTCGCACGACGAATTCAAGGCCAAGCTCGAACTCCCGTTCGAACTGATTGCCGACACCGAAGAAAAAATGTGCCACATGTTCGGCGTGGTCAAGAACAAGATCATGTACGGCAAGAAGGTCAAGGGCATCGAGCGCAGCACCTTCCTGATCGGCGCCGATGGCATCCTGAAGGCCGAATGGCGCGGACTCAAGGTCCCGGGCCATGTCGAAGACGTGCTCAAGGCTGTCAAGGCGCTCAAGAAGGCGGCCTGATCGCGCTGCAGGGCACCGGGCGTGCGCTTTTGCGTCAAGTCGTGGGAATTGCCCTACGCGGTACGCAAAGAGCCTCCGGTGCGTCTTTCGCGGTGTGCATAATGGCTTCATGCCGTTGAGCTCCACGACCGCATCCACCGAACGAAGCCGCCTGGGTTTACAGGCGGCTTTTTCGTTTTCCGGTTCCCCCCTTTTCTTGCGAGCGACCTGACCCATGCCATTGCCTCCCGCCCCCACGAAACGCGCCGCATTGCTCTCGCCGGATGCGATCGATGCACCCGCCCGCTCCTCGCACAGAAGCTCGCGCCGCTCCGGCGACGCGCGCGACGACGCTCCCGCCAAGAGCGGGCCGCAGCCGCTGGAGCTGTTCGACAACCTCGGCACCGAAGGCGGCGGCGATGCGCCGGCCGCGCGTCCGGCACGCCGATCGAAAACGAAGGCGGCGCCCGCCCCGACGCCCACGTCGGCTCCGGTGAGAGCACCGCAGCAGCAACCACAACCCGCAATGGTGCAGGTCGAGACGCGCGTGCCCACGCCGCCGCCCGCAGCCGTCGCACCGGTCGCGTCGCTCCACAGCCCGGCGCGCCCCAAGCGCAAGTCCACCGGTCCGGCCAAGCTGTTCGTGCTCGACACGAACGTGCTGCTGCACGACCCGATGTGCCTGTTCCGCTTCGAAGAGCACGACATCTTCCTACCAATGATCGTGCTGGAAGAGCTCGACGGCCACAAGAAGGGCACGACCGAAGTCGCGCGCAACGGCCGCCAGACCAGCCGCACGCTCGATGCGCTGGCCGGCGCGCAGGACGCCGACATCGACAAGGGCCTGAAGCTCGACACCACCGGCCATCGCGAAGCCGGCGGGCGCCTCTTCTTCCAGACCGCGCCGCTCGACTACTCGCTGCCGGTCAGCCTGCCCCAGGGCAAGGCCGACAACCAGATCCTGGGCGTGGTCCAGGCTCTGCGCGACGAATACGCGAAAGACCGCCCGGGCAAGGCGAAGCAGGAAGTGGTGCTGGTGTCCAAGGACATCAACATGCGCGTCAAGGCGCGTGCCCTGGGCCTGGCCACCGACGACTACCAGAACGACAAGACGCTGGAAGACGGCGACCTGCTCTACGCCGGCTCGCTGGCGCTCCCGCCCGATTTCTGGACCCGCCAGAGCAAGACGGTCGAAAGCTGGCAGAGCGGCAGCAACACGTTCTACCGGATCAGCGGTCCGATCGTGCCCAACCTGTACATCAACCAGTTCGTCTTCTTCGAGGCACCCGGCGAGCCGAGCATGTACGCGCGCGTCACCGAGATCCGCGACAAGACCGCGGTGCTCAAGACGCTCAAGGACTACAGCTCGGGCAAGAACGCCGTGTGGGGCGTGAACACGCGCAACCGCGAGCAGAACTTCGCGATGAACCTGCTGATGGACCCGGAGATCGACTTCGTCACGCTGACCGGCACCGCCGGCACCGGCAAGACCCTGATGGCACTGGCTTCGGGCCTCACGCAGGTGCTCGACGACCGCCGCTACACCGAGATCATCATGACCCGCGCCACGGTGAGCGTCGGTGAAGACATCGGCTTCCTGCCCGGTACCGAGGAAGAAAAGATGGGCCCCTGGATGGGCGCACTCGACGACAACCTCGAGTTCCTCGCCAAGGGCGATGGCGGCGGTGCCGGCGAGTGGGGCCGCGCAGCCACCAACGAGCTGATCCGCAGCCGCATCAAGGTCAAGAGCATGAACTTCATGCGCGGGCGCACCTTCCTCAACAAGTACGTGATCATCGACGAGGCGCAGAACCTGACGCCCAAGCAGATGAAGACGCTGATCACCCGCGCCGGCCCCGGCACGAAGATCATCTGCATGGGCAACCTCGCGCAGATCGACACGCCCTACCTCACCGAAGGCTCGTCGGGCCTGACCTTCGCGGTCGACAAGTTCAAGGGCTGGCCGCACGGCGGGCACATCACGCTGGCGCGCGGCGAACGCTCACGTCTGGCCGATTTCGCAAGCGACGTGCTCTAAGTTCATCGGCCCCGGCCGACACCAGCCCGCGCATGCTCCTGGAGCATCGCGGGCTTTTTTTCGTCCGCCATGACAGGCTACTGACAAGACGTTGTCAGGAGGCGGCTCGCACCATGCAGGCTCCTTCCAACGCAACAACGAACGAAAGAGAGCACTTCATGACCACCCACGCCATCACCTGGTTCGAGATCCCCGTCGCCGATCTGGACCGCGCCCAGGCCTTCTACGAAACCGTGCTCGCGCGCAAGCTGCGCCGCGAGGACTTCGGCGGCAACCCCTTGGTCGTGTTCCCCTACGACGAACCCGCCACCGGCGGCGCGCTGAAGCCCGGCGCCAACACCAGCGCGCAGGCCGGCAGCGGCATCCGCGTCTACCTCGACTGCACCGGCATTGATGCCGTGCTCTCGCGCGCCGAGGCGGCCGGTGGACAGATCGTGGCACCCAAGTCGGCGCTGCCACCGGGCATGGGCTTCATCGCCCACCTGCGCGACACCGAAGGCAACGAAGTCGGCCTGCACGCCCCGGCCTGAGACCATGGCACAACGCAACTGGATTGCGGTCGCCAGTGCCGAGCATGCCCGGCGCGGGCGGGACCACCGGCCGCTCGGGTTCATGCAGCTGGGCCACGGCAAGCTCGCGCCGCTCAAGCGCGTGGCGGCGGGCGACCGCGTGGCCTACTATTCGCCGGCCACGGTGTTCGGCGGCTCGGACAAGCTGCAGAGCTTCGTGTCGCTCGGCATCGTCCAGCCTGGCGATCCCTACGAGTTCGACATGGGCAACGGCTTCGTCCCGTGGCGTCGCGACGTGGCCTACGTCGCCGCGCACGAGGCGCCCATCGCCCCACTGATCGAACGCCTCGCCTTCATCGAAACCCCGAAGCAATGGGGCTACAAATTCCGCTTCGGCCTGTTCGACATCACTGACATCGACATGAAACTGATCGCACAGACGATGAAGGCCGAACCGAAGGCGCTCCTGTTTTGAGCGCCTTCGCCCTCCTCATCCGACACCTCCGGAGAAAAAACGCATGGACCCCATCCGCCAACACCACGACGCCTTCCGGGTCTCCGGCCTCACGGCACGCACCACCAACCGCGAAGAGATCGACCCCGCCACCGCGCGCATCGGCGCACTGTGGAACCGCTTCTTCGGCGAGCAGACCTACGACTCGACGCCGCACCGCACCGGCGACACGCGCATCTTCAGCGTCTACTCCGCCTACGAATCGGATGCGCACGGCGCCTTCGACGTGACGGCCGGCGTGGCCGTCTCGGAGGGCGCAGACAGTGTCGCCATCGAAGCAGGCGACTACCTCGTGTTCACCGGCCGCGGCGAGATGCCGCAGATGGTGATCGCCACGTGGCAGCGCATCTGGCAGTATTTCGAGGCGCACCCGGAAATCGTTCGCCGCTACCGCAGCGATTTCGAAGCCTACGAGGGGCCGGACGCAGTGGCGATCCATATCGGAGTCTCATGAGCACACGCAAGGGCTGGCGCGACAGGCTGGCCAGCTACCCGAACCTGCCGAACGTGAAGGCCATCCCCCCGGCCATGCGCGCGCGGCACGGCGAGGGCACCATCGCCACGCCTTCGCCCGCCGAAGTCGAGGAAGCCATGCACGGCGTGCCCGAGGGTCGGCTCGCGACCGTGTTCGGCATCGGCGAAGAAATTGCAGAACGCCATCGCGCGACCATCGGCTGCACCGTGACCACGGCGATCTTCGCCCACATGGTGGCCCACGCCACCGAGGAAGCGATGACCGGCGCCGAGCGGATACCCTACTGGCGCACGCTCAAGATCGGCGGCGAACTCAACCCCAAATACCCGGGCGGCATCGAGGCCCAGATGTCACGGCTCGAGGCCGAAGGCCACACGGTGGTCCAGCGCGGCAAGCGCTACTTTGTCGAGGACTTCGCCAGGAAACTCGTCGGAACGCGTTGATGCGCCGCGCCGACCGCCTCTTCCAACTCGTGCAGCTCATCCGCGGCCGCCGGCTCACCACGGCCGCTTTTCTGGCGCAGCGCCTGGAGGTGTCGGAACGCACGGTGTACCGCGACGTGGCCGACCTGCAGCACCAGGGCGTGCCGATCGAGGGTGAAGCCGGCGTCGGCTACCGCCTCGGTGCGGGCTTCGAGTTGCCGCCGTTGATGTTCACGCAGGACGAAGCATCGGCGCTCGTGGCCGCTGCGCGCATGACCCAGAGCTGGGTCGATCCGGCAATGGCACGCAACATCGAGACGGGTCTGGGAAAGATTTTGTCAGTGCTGCCGCCGGCGGCGCGCGTGTCGGCCGAGGCGCTGGCGCTGTATGCGCCCGCGCTCGGCCTCGACGACGCCCTGCGCACCCGGCTACAGACACTGCGCGAGGCCGTGCAGGCCCACCAGAAGCTGCGACTGCACTACCGCGACGTCTCGGGCGATGCCAGCGAGCGCACGGTGCGGCCGTTGGGCTGTTTCTATTGGGGCAAGGTCTGGACGCTCTCGACATGGTGCGAGCTGCGCAACGATTTCCGCGGCTTTCGGGTCGATCGCATGGAGGCCGTGGACGTGCTCGCCATCCGCTTCCAGGACGAACCCGGCAAGACGCTCGCCGATCTGCTGCGGCAGGTAAAGGCCGAGGCGGCGCAGCACAAGGTGTGGGAGCAGAAGCCGCCAACCTCGACGCCCGAATCTGGCAGCGGCGCCAGCTGACGACCTGCTGCGTGGCCGGTCAGTAGTCGTCGTTGTTGCTGTAGCCGACCAGGTTCTCGAACTTGGTGATCGGCTTCAGGAAGGCCAACTTGACCGTGCCGGTCGGGCCGTTCCGGTGCTTGCTGATGATCACCTCGGCCACGCCCGGCTCCTTCGACTCCTTGTTGTAGTAGTCGTCGCGGTAGATGAACATGATGATGTCCGCGTCCTGCTCGATGGCGCCGGATTCGCGCAAGTCACTCATCATGGGGCGCTTGTCGGTACGGGCTTCCACGCCGCGGCTGAGCTGCGACAGCGCGATCACCGGGCACTTCAGTTCCTTGGCCAGCATCTTCAGGCCGCGTGAGATTTCGCCCACGGCCGTGGCGCGGTTCTCGTCGCCCGAACTGCTGGTCGACATGAGCTGCAGGTAGTCGACCACGATCAGGCCGAGGCGCCCATACTGGCGCGCCAGCCGGCGCGCATTGGCGCGCAACTCGCTCGACGAAAGACCCGGCGTCTCGTCGATGTGCAGCGACACCGTGCGCAGCTTCTCGATGGCTTCGGTCAGGCGCGGCCACTCTTCGTCGCTGAGCTTGCCGGTGCGCAGGTGGCCCTGGTCGATGCGGCCGATGGAACCCACGATACGCACCGCCAGCTGGGCGGCGCCCATTTCCATCGAGAACACAGCGACCGGCAGCCCCTCTTCGAGCGCCACGTGCTCGGCGATGTTGATCGCGAGCGAGGTCTTGCCCATCGACGGACGCGCGGCCAGCACGATCATGTCGCCCGGCTGCAGGCCCGAGGTCATCTTGTCGAAGTCGTGAAAGCCCGTGCGCACGCCCGTGATGTCGTTCGGGTTCTCGGCCATCTCGGTCACGCGGTCGAGCAGCTCGACCACCAGGGCATCCATGCTCTGGAAGCCCTGCTTCATCCGCGTGCCTTCTTCGCCGATGTTGAAGATCTTCTGCTCGGCTTCGTCCAGGATCTTGTCGACCGCCTTGCCCTGCGGATTAAAGGCGTTGGTCGCGATCTCGTCGGCGGCGGACACGAGCTTGCGCAGGATGGAGCGCTCGCGCACGATCTCGGCGTAGCGCCGGATGTTGCTCGCGCTCGGCACGTACTGCGCGAGCGAGTTCAGGTAGACCAGCCCGCCGATGTCGTCGGCCTTGCCGAGGTTCTGCAGCTGCTCGAAGACCGTGATCACGTCGGCCGGCTTGCTGGCATTGATCAGCCCGCCGATGGCCGCGTAGATCAGCTTGTGCTCATGGCGGTAGAAGTCGCCGTCGACCAGCAGGTCGCCCATGCGGTCCCAAGCGCCGTTGTCCAGCAGCAAGCCCCCCAGCACACTGGATTCGGCCTCGATGGAGTGAGGCGGAATGCGCAATTGCGCGATCTGGCGGTCGGCCGACGAATCATTGTCGGCATAGGAGAAAACGGCGGACATGGACTTCCCTTGCAACCCTGCATGCTAAGCCGCGCAGGGCGCGGCGTGTGTGGACAAGGTTGTTGATAAACAGTGAACTTCCGGTGCGCCGAGGTGGACAACTTGGACAACTCGCGCGCAGAAAAGAAAAAGCCGCCCGAAGGCGGCTTTCTTGCGTCAGCGCACGGGGCGCTGCAAACGATCAGGCGGTTTCGCCGTAGACCGTGACGGTGATCTCGACGACCACGTCGGTGTGCAGCGAGACGCTCACGGTGTTGTCGCCAACAACCTTGATCGGGCCGTTGGGCAGACGCACTTGCGACTTCGCAACCTTGTAGCCTTGCTTGTTCAGCTCTTCGGCGATGTCGCCGTTGGTGACCGAACCGAACAGACGGCCGTCCACGCCAGCCTTTTGGGTCAGCTTGACGGTCGAGCCGGCGAGCTTCTCGCCCTGGGCTTGCGACTCGGTCAGCTTGGCGGCCGCAGCCTTTTCGAGTTCGACGCGCTTGGCTTCGAATTCGGCCTTGTTGGCAGTGGTGGCGCGACGGGCACGACCCGAGGGGATCAGGAAGTTGCGTGCGTAGCCGTCCTTGACCTTGACGATGTCGCCCAGGCCGCCGACGTTCAGAACCTTGTCCAGAAGAATGATTTGCATGGTGTGTGCTCCTTCTTAGACGCGGTGCTGGTCGCTGTACGGCACCATGGCCAGGAAGCGCGCGCGCTTGATGGCGGTGTTCAGCTGACGTTGGTAGATCGCGCGCGTGCCGGTCAGGCGTGCGGGGATGATCTTGCCGTTTTCGCTGATGAAGTCACGCAGCGTGTCGATGTCCTTGTAGTCGATTTCTTCGACGCCAGCGACGGTGAAACGGCAGAAGCGCTTGCGCTTGAACAGCAGCGACTGGGTGTTGCGCTTCGGGCGCTTGTCTTTGTTGAATTTCTTGAACGTGGCCATTGGGGGACCTCTTGTCGAAAATTAATCTTGCTGAAAATCCTGGATGTGCAGGACCGGATGCTTGCCGTTGCCCGGTGTCGCGAGAAACCCCTGGAATCGCCAGAGACTTCCCATCGACTGCGCTGCGAGCCGCTCGGCGATGGCGCCGAACGCAACGGCTTTAAGGGCCGTTTTCACCTGCCGGGGCTTCCCTGCCTCCTGGAGCGTCGACTCATGGTCGAGCTTCAGATCGAGGGCGGGAAGGCCGGCTGGCGTGTATCGCAGGGTTCCGAGTTCGGCGACAGAGGCGGTCAGCAGAAGCTGGTTGACCCCGGTCGCCGCAGCGGCAGCCGTCACGCCATCAGTTGTTGTTGGCGGCGTATTCGGCCTGCTGGGCCTTGCGGGCCTCTTCGCGCTCGACCGTCTTCATCATCGACGAAGGACCGGTGTCGGCCTTCTTCTTCTGAACGGTCAGGTGACGCAGCACGGCATCGTTGAACTTGAACGCGTGTTCCAGTTCACCCATCACGGCTTGTTCAGCTTCGATGTTGACGCACAGGTAGTGGGCCTTGTTGAGCTTGTTGATCTGGTAAGCCAGCTGACGGCGGCCCCAGTCTTCAACGCGGTGGACCTTGCCGCCGCCGGCCGTGATCAGGCCCTTGTAACGCTCCAGCATGGCCGGAACTTGTTCGCTCTGATCCGGGTGGATGAGCAAGATGATTTCGTAGTGACGCATGGCACTCCTTGTGGATTCTTCCGTGGAAGAGGAAAAGCCATCCGCAGCGTCGGGCGCGGTATGGCAAGGCAAAGCCGGCGATTATAGCCCTGTCTTGCGCGATCCGGCAAGGCGCCTCAGTCGTTGAGGGCCTTGTCGAGGGCGGCGGCCTTCTCCGGGCCCACGGCGGCGCGGATCTTGGGCGCGAGCGCCAGGAGGTCTTCGTAGCTGGTCGTGCCTTCGACCTGGAGGTTGAGCCGGAAGCCCATCAGGCCCAGGCTGCCGGTCAGTTGGGTGGCGATGGGGTACGCGTCCTTGTAGCGCTGTTGCCGGCTGCGGCCGGAAGACGCTGCAGCTGCCGGGGCTGCTGGAACTGGAGGCGCGGCAGCCGGCTGGCCGGCCAGGGGCGCCAGCAAGTCCAGCGCGATCATCTGCTCGATCTCCTCGCGTCCAATGCCCAGGCCCGAGCCGAGCACGTCGTCGATCGAGCGTTTGCCGTCGAACTGGATGAAGGCCGAGCGCTGGCGCGGCGTCAACGGCACCGAGCGGTCCTTGAGGACCTGCTGTCCGGCTTCCGTCTTGACAAGAATCATGGGGGTCTCCGGCGAAGTGCTGACACGGGCCCGGACGGGCCTGTGCCGCCTCGGTGGGCAGCCGGGATACGGCGCCTGCGAATGTCACGAGTCTGACACCGGAAACGCACTTTGTTTCATTTGCACGGGGCAAGCACGGGGGAATCCCCCATGGGGATTTCCGCCATTCGCCGCGTTGCATCGCGCGGCCGGGCATGCCCGGCCGCGCGCT
>NZ_CALRZC010000173.1:0-18027 GCF_943372545.1 Variovorax sp. YR752
ATGGCTGCGCTGGCGGCCACACGCAGCAACCCCGTCATCAAGACCTACTACGAGCGGTTGATCGCAGCCGGCAAATTGCCCAAGGTCGCACTGGTCGCCTGCATGCGAAAGCTACTCACCTGCCTGAACGCAATGGTCACGACCAACTCGCCTTGGTCCGACTCACCCGCCGGAGCTTGACTGACGACACAGTTACTCAGTCCGAGCCGCTCCCTGAGGCAGCAAGCAGGCGGTCGACGCGTCGACCGGTCGGTCGTGCGGGATGGCGGCGAAGACGCAGACCGTTACGGGCGATCTGCGCGTTCAGGACAAACCCATCTCATGCAAGCTGGCCAGCACCGGCGCGAGCTGGCGCTGCACGGCCTGCAGCAGCGGCTCCAGCGCCGCCGCTTCGCCGCGCAGGCGGCAGGCTTCCTCCAGCGCCGCGGCGGCGCGCTGCAGCGCGGGCATGCCCAGGCTGCCGGCAACGCTCTTCAAGTCGTGGGCGTGCCGCGTGAGGGCGTCGCCGTCACCTTGCTCACAGGCAGCACGGAAGCGGGCGACGAAGTCGCTCTCGCGCTCGCGGAACATCAGCAGCAACCGCCGGTACAGCGCCTCGTCGCCCATCAGCGCGGCCACGCCGGCGCGCATGTCCAGCGCCGGGAGCGGCACCTCCGGCACGGGCGCGGGCAGCGCCGGATGCACCCAGCGCGCCAGCGTGGCGAACAGGTCATCGACGCGGATTGGCTTGGCGACGTGGTCGTTCATGCCCGCTTCCAGCACCTTCTGGCGATCGCCGGCCATCGCGTTGGCCGTCATCGCGATCACCGGCAGCTCCTTCAGCTCAGGGCGCCGGCGCAGCGCGCGCGTCGCCTCGTAGCCGTCCATCACCGGCATCTGGCAGTCCATCAGCACGGCATCGAAGCGTTCGCGCGCGAGGATCTCAAGCGCCTCCTGGCCGTCGCCGGCAATGCTGACGACGATGCCGGCGCGGTTCAGCAGGTCGCGCGCAAGCTCCTGGTTGATGGGGTTGTCCTCGACCAGCAGGATGCGCGCGCCGGCCAGGCCCGCCTGGCGCGCCTGCAGCAGCTCCTGGCGCTGCTCGTTGCGGCTCGGCCCGGCACGCGGACGGCCCAGCGCATCGGCGCAGGCGTCGAGCAGCCCCGAGGGCGTGACCGGCTTGGGCAGCAGCCCAGCCACCCGCAGCCCGCGCGCAGCGAGCTGCCGTTCGGCCTCGTCGCGGTTGAAGGCGGTCACCATCAGCACCGTCGGCGGGGCATGCCGGCCGGCCGCGTGCCCCAGCTGTTCCAGGCAGCCGATGCCGTCCAGTCCCGGCATGCGCCAGTCCAGCAGCAGCAGCTTGAACGGCCGGTCCTGCGCGTCGGCCTGCGCCACCAATTGCAGCGCCGCCGCGCCGTCGGCCGCCGTCTCGGCCTGCAGGCCGAAGGCCGCCGCCAGCGTGCGCAGCAGCTCGCGCGCGGCCGGGTGGTCGTCGACGATGAGCACCCGCATGCCGTGCAGCCCGGCGTCCTGAGGCGCCGGCGCGGCCTCGGGCTGCAGGCCGAAGGGCACGCTGAAGTGGAAACAGCTGCCACGCCCAGGCTCGCTGTCGACCCCGATCTCGCCGCCCATGCGCTCCACCAGGTGGCGGCAGATCGCCAGACCGAGCCCGGTGCCACCGTACTGCCGGCTGGTCGAGGCGTCGGCCTGCGTGAAGGGCTGGAACAGGCGCACGCGCGCCTCGGGCGCGAGGCCGATGCCGGTGTCGCGCACCTCGAAGCGCAGCGTCACGCGCTGGCCGTCGCGCGCGGTCTCGGTCACCGCCACGGTGACCTCGCCGCGCTCGGTGAACTTGACCGCGTTGTTGCTCAGGTTCAGCAGCACCTGGCCCAGCCGCGACGGGTCGCCGACGAGCGCGGTCGGCAGCCCGGGTGGCAGCGCGAACAGCAGCTCCAGCCCCTTCTCCTCGGCGCTCATGCTCACCAGCGTGGCCAGCTGGTCCAGCACGTCTCCGAGGCGGAACGGGATGTTCTCGATCTCCAGCCGGCCCGCTTCGATCTTCGAGAAGTCGAGGATGTCGTTGATGACCCCCAGCAGCGACTCGGCAGCGCGGTGCACCTTGTCGACGTAGTTGCGCTGGCGCGCGTCCAACCCGGTCTGCAGCGCCAGGTACGACATCCCGAGGATGGCGTTCATCGGCGTGCGGATCTCGTGGCTCATGTTGGCCAGGAACTCGCTCTTGGCGCGCGTGGAGGCCTCGGCGGCGAGCTGGGCGCGGGCCAGCTCCTCGGTGCGTTCGCGCACGCGTTGCTCCAGCCCCTCGGCCACCTCGCGGGCGATGCGGGCACGCTCGTCGAGCCGGGCCTGGAGGGCGGCGTCGAACCGGCGGTGCAACTGGCGCTCGCGCAGGCGGTACGCGAGCCAGAGCATCGCCAGCAGCACTGTCGCGGCCAGCGTCCGGAAATACCATGTCGCGTACCACGGCGGAGGAATGTGGAGCCTGAGCGGAACCGCGCTTTCGTTCCAGTCTCCGCGAGCGCCGCGCGCCTGCACGTGGAACGTGTAGTCACCCGTCGGCAGCATGGTGTACGTCGCGCTGCGCCGGGCACTGTCCGTCTCATTCCACTTCGTTTCGAACCCGTCGAGCCGGTAGCGATAGCGCGTCCGCATCGGGTCGACATAGTTCAAGGCGGCGAAGTCCAGCGACACGATGCTGCGCGATTCCAGCCCAAGCGAAGCAGCGGACCAGATGGGCTCCTTCAGCGGCCCGCTTCCTGGCCGTACCGGCTCGCCGAACAGGCGGATGTCGGTCAGGAGCACCGGCAGCGCGAGCTTGCGCTCGACGACCTGCCCGGGGAAGAACGCCACCAGCCCCTTTTGCGAGCCGAAGAACATCTCCCCGCTCGAGCTCCTGGCGGCGACCACGGGCACGGAGAACTGATCGGTCAACAGGCCATCCGACGCGTGGTAGTTCGTGAAGGTCTCGGCGTACGGATCGAACCGCGACAGCCCGTTCGGGGTGCTGACCCACAGGCGCCCGTCGTCTTCTTCCAGGACGCCGAGGACCGTGTCCGCCGGCAGCCCGGCGCGCGAGTCGTAGGACTTGAACGTGCCGTCGCGAGCATCGAGCTTGCCCAGCCCGCGGAAGGTCGCTGCCCACACCGTCCCTGCGCGGTCGACGTGAACGGAGTTGACACGGTTGTGGCCGCGCGGATGCGCGGCGCGGAGCTCGGCATCGAAGCGCGTGAAGCTGCCCGTGCGTGGATCGAAACGCTGAACGCCTTTCGACAAGGTCGCCAGCCACAGCGCACCGCTCGCGTCCTCCGCGATCGAGCGGTACTGGACCAGGCTTCTCGGTTGCGGCCCGAAGGTCGAGAAGTCCTCCGTGGCCGGCTCCCAGCGGCTCAGGCCGAAGTCCGTCGCGATCCACAGGCTGCCGGCGCGATCGACGCGCACCGCCGTGACACGGTTGTGGTTCAGCGAGCGCGGATTGGATGCGTCCTGCGTGTACGTCGTGGTCTTGCCCGAACGGGGATCGAAGCGAACGAGACCGTTGCCGTTCGTGCCGAACCACAGATCGCCGGAACGGTCCTTCGCGATCGCACTGACACCGCGCGCGAAGGCCGGCTGATCGACCTGCGTGACCTGGTCCGTCGCGCGGTCGACACGGTTCAGGCCACGGTCCGTGCCGATCCACAAGGTGTCGGGTTCGTCCATGTACGCCGCGGTTACCGCCCCTTTGCCGAGGCTCTGCGGGTTCGCCCGCTGGTGGCGGTACGAGCGGAAATGCGGACGCGCGGTGTCGAAGCGGTAGACCGCCCCCGCCTTCGTCGTCGACCAGAAGCTGCCGTCGCGATCCTTGAACAGGCCGACGACGAGATCGCCGCGCAAGCCGTCGGGATCTTCGGGGTCGCTCTGATGCCAGATCGCCTGCTTGCGGTCCGGCGTCAGCTTCACGAGGCCGAGCTTGTCGGTGCCGAGCCAGAGCGCCCGGTCGGCATCCTCCTGGATCGACACGACGCCGGAGGACGCGTTCGACGCCAGTCCGCCGTTGCGAAGGGCATAGACCGTGACTTCGCCGCTGGCGACGTCGATCGAGGCCAGATCACCCCCGGACGACAGACCGACCCACAGCGTTCCGCGGCTGTCCAGGAACGGCCTCGACGGAAAGCCCATGCAGACGAACTTGCGTCCGCCAGGCGTCACGAGCTTGATGTGGCGGATGACCTTGCCCGAGCGCCGATCGAGCGTGTAGATCCCCTCGCTGCTGGTGACCCACAGCGTGCCGTCGTTCAAGGGAATCGTCGCAATGACGCGCGTCTCGCCGACGGAGGGCGTGTAGCGCGGCCGATGACACGTCGTCCTCGACGTGGCCGGGTCCAGGGCCGTCACGCCGTCGTCCGTCGCGAGCCAGAGCACCCCGTCCTGATCCTCGACGATGTCATGCGCGATCGCGACGGTGCCGCAGGCCTCGTTGGGTGACCGGTACTGCGTGAAGCTGCCGGTCGCAGGGTCGTACCGGTTGAGCGAGTCGTCGGCGCCGATCCACAGCCGGCCCGCCCGGTCGCTCGCGAGCGATTGACCGATGAGCAGGCCCACGCCATCTGCATCCTGGCCCGCCGGAACCTTCATGAAGCCGTAGCCGTCGTAGCGCCGCATTCCGTCCGCGGCGGCCAGCCACATGAACCCGTACCGGTCCTGCGCCATCCGTCGCACGCCAAGAGGCGGGGATGGCGCCGGCAGCGGGTGAAACTGGATCGGTGCGGCCGCGACGAGAGCAACTTCGACGACGGGAATCTCTTGCGCTCGAGCGAACCCGCCCGTTGCCAGCGCGGCAACAGCGGCGGACAGCGCAACGAGCTGGCGCATCCACTTCTTCACGCACCGCGTACCTCTTCGCACTCTGGCAACTCCGGTTCCGAGGGTCAGGCGGTGGGACGCTCGTGTTGACGGCGACCCGGATTCTCGACCAATCAGACCTGCGATGACCGGCGCGAGCGCCGTTCCGGCAGCATCGTGAACGAGCAGTATCACTCTGTGCGACGCACTGCCTTACCCTGGATAACACGGGGCGCGACGAGATCACGAGGGCTCGCCATTGCCGCGGCCGCCGAGCCCTGCGACAGGCGGTAGATCACCTCTTCGAAGCTGAGGTCACGACGCCAGTTCGAATGTCGACACCGGCCGCTCACGGCGCGATGCTCGCCAGCAGAGCAGCACTCTGTCCGATTGACGAAAGTCAGCGTCGCCCGGTGTTCGTGATCCGGCTGAACGACAACGGTGCCGAGCCTGGCTATGCGATGCTCGGGACGGAAGTCGTCCCCAGAGCGAAAGACACCCCATCGCCCAGGTGCCCGGATACCGTCAAATCAACCGTCAGGGCGCCTGGGACGGCGCTGGATCGGGTGGGACGATCTTGGCTCATTCCCACTCGATCGTCGCCGGCGGCTTGCTCGAGACGTCGTAGGTCACGCGGTTGATGCCTCGCACCTCGTTGATGATGCGGCTGGACACCTTCTTCAGCAGCGCATACGGCAGCTCGGCCCAGTCCGCCGTCATGAAGTCGCTGGTCTGCACGGCGCGCAGCGCGACCACGTAGTCGTAGGTGCGGCCGTCGCCCATCACACCGACGCTCTTGACCGGCAGGAACACGGCGAAGGCCTGGCTGGTCAGGTCGTACCAGCTCTTGCCGCTGGCCTCGTCCCTGAAGCCACGCAGTTCCTCGATGAAGATCGCGTCGGCGCGGCGCAGCAGGTCCGCGTAGTCCTTCTTCACCTCGCCGAGGATGCGCACGCCCAGGCCCGGCCCGGGGAACGGATGGCGGTAGACCATCTCGTGCGGCAGGCCGAGCGCCACGCCGAGCTCGCGCACCTCGTCCTTGAACAGGTCGCGCAGCGGTTCGAGCAGCTTGAGACCCAGTGTCTCGGGCAGGCCGCCGACGTTGTGGTGGCTCTTGATCGTCGTCGCCTTCTTGGTCTTCGCGCCGCCGGACTCGATCACATCCGGATAGATCGTGCCCTGGGCCAGCCACTTGGCGCTCTTGAGCTTCTTCGCCTCGGCCTGGAACACCTCGACGAACTCGCGGCCGATGATCTTGCGCTTGGCCTCGGGATCGTTGACACCCTGGAGGTGGCCGAGGAACTGATCGCTGGCGTCGACGTGGATCACCTTCGCGTGCAGCCGCCCGGCGAACATCTCCATCACCATGCGGCCTTCGTCCAGGCGCAGCAGGCCGTGGTCGACGAACACGCAGGTGAGCTGGTCGCCGATGGCACGGTGGATCAGCGCCGCGGCGACGCTCGAATCGACCCCGCCGGACAGGCCGAGGATGACCTCCTCGCTGCCCACCTGCTCGCGGATGCGCGCGACGGCCTCGGCGATGTGGTCGCGCATCACCCAGTCGGGCTTCGCCTGGGCGATCTGCAGCACGAAGCGCTCGAGCAGCGCGCGGCCCTGCTGCGTGTGCGTCACCTCGGGGTGAAACTGCACCGCGTAGTAGCCGCGCGATTCGTCGGCCATGCCGGCGATCGGGCAGCTCGGCGTCGAGGCCATCAGCTTGAAGCCCGGCGGCAGCGCGGTGACCTTGTCGCCATGGCTCATCCATACCTTGAGCATGCCGTGGCCTTCGGGCGTCGCGAAATCCTGGATGCCGGCCAGAAGCTTCGTGTGGCCATGCGCGCGCACCTCGGCGTAGCCGAACTCGCGGTGCGTGCTGGCCTCGACCTGGCCGCCCTGCTGCACCGCCATCGTGAACATGCCGTAGCAGATGCCCAGCACCGGCACGCCCAGGTCCCACACCGCCTGCGGCGCGCGCAGGTCGTGTTCCTCGTAGGTGCTGGCGTGGCTGCCGGAGAGGATCACTCCCTTGGGCGCGAACTCGCGGACGAAGGCGTCGGAGACGTCGTTCGGGTGGATCTCGCAGTAGACATGTGCCTCGCGCACGCGCCGTGCGATCAGCTGCGTGACCTGGGAGCCGAAGTCGAGGATGAGGATCTTGTCGTGCATGGAAGGCAGCCGGTCAGGGTGAGGCGTGCGCGCCCGGCAGCGGGGTGACGGGGCGGCGTGTGGATCGGAAATGCAGCCAGGCGAGCAGCAGCGAGACGGCCTGCAGCGCCGCGCAGAAGTACAGCGGTGCGCCGATGTGCCAGTCGCCCTGCGGGAAATGCGAGACGGCGCCGAGCAGCGGCGTGGCGATCATCGGCGCCACCACCGCCATCAGGCTGTTCAGCGAGCTGACCGCACCCATCGCCTCGCCCTGCTGGCTCGGGTCGGCTGCGGTGGAGACGATGCTCTGGATGGCCGACTGCGTGGTGAAGCCGAACAGGTTGGCGACGATCACCACGAACACCACCCAGCCCTGCGAGGCCGCACCCCAGGCAATGAAGGCGAGTGTCGAGGACAGCAGGCCGAACAGCGCCAGCCGCTGCGGGCTGAACACCTTGAGCAGCTTGCCGAGCAGGAAGCCCTGCACCAGCACCGACATCACGCCGATAACGAACAGCGACCAGCCGCTCTCCTTCGGACCCCAGCCGAACTTCAGGCTGCCGTGCAGCACCCAGACGGTGTAGAGGATGAACTGCGCCAGGCCCGCACACGCGATCACCGCCACCAGCAGCCCGACACCCTTGAGCCGCGCCAGGCCGTACAGCGAGGCGACCGGGTTCAGCGCCTTGAGCTTCACCGGGCGGCGCCGATCGGCCGGCTGCGACTCCGGCAGCACCCAGTAGCCGTAGGCCAGATTGGCCAGCGCCAGCACGCCGGCCACAAAGAACGGCAACTGCAGGTCGATCGCGCCGAGCACGCCGCCGAGCACCGGCCCGAGCATGAAGCCGATGCCGAACATCGCGCCGAGCATGCCGAAGCGCTTGGTGCGCTCGTCGGGGTTGCTGATGTCGGCAACGTAGGCGTTGGCCACCGCCGCGTTGGCCTGCATCGCCCCGCCGACCAGCCGCGAGGCCAGCAGCATCCACAAGGCCGAGGCCATCGCGGTGACGAAGAAGTTGATCGCCAGGCCGCAGAAGCCGAGCAGCAGCACCGGCCGGCGGCCGTAGCGGTCGGACAGCGCACCGAGCACCGGCGAGGCGATGAACTGCGAGAAGCCGTAGGTGAAGGCGATCACGCCGTACCAGGCCACCTGCTCCGCCGGCGAACTGGTGAAGCGGCCGACCAGCGTGGGCAGCACCGGGATGATCAGGCCGACCGACAGCATGTCGATCAGCACCGTGATCATGATGAAGGGCATGGCAGCCTGACGCCGCCCGCCTTCGGCCGTGACTGCAACGGGTTCGGTCACGGAGCCGCTCACTCCATCCGGTAGTTCGGCGCTTCCTTCGTGATCTGCACGTCGTGGACGTGGCTCTCGCGGATGCCTGCGGAGGTGATCTCGACGAACTCGGCCTGGTTGCGCATGTCCTCGATGGACGCACAGCCGCAGTAGCCCATCGAGGCGCGAATGCCGCCGGCCATCTGGAAGACGATCGACACCATCGAGCCCTTGTAGGGCACGCGGCCCTCGATGCCCTCGGGCACCAGCTTGTCGGCGTTCGGGTTGGCGCCGGTGTTGTCCTGGAAGTAGCGGTCGGCGCTGCCCTGCTGCATCGCGCCGATCGAGCCCATGCCGCGGTAGCTCTTGTAGCTGCGGCCCTGGAACAGCACGATCTCGCCCGGCGCCTCTTCGGTGCCGGCGAACATGCCGCCCATCATCACGGTGTGCGCGCCGGCGGCGATCGCCTTGGCGATGTCGCCCGAGTAGCGGATGCCGCCGTCGGCGATCAGCGGCACGTCGGAGCCGGCCAGTGCGCGGGCGACGTTGTCGATCGCGGTGATCTGCGGCACACCGACGCCGGCGACGATGCGCGTGGTGCAGATCGACCCCGGGCCGATGCCGACCTTGACGCCGTCGGCGCCGGCCTCGGCCAGCGCCAGCGCGGCCGCGCCGGTGGCGATGTTGCCACCGACCACCTCGACCTGCGGGAAGTTCCGCTTCACCCAGCGCACACGCTCGATCACGCCGGCGCTGTGGCCGTGGGCGGTGTCGACCACCAGCACGTCGACGCCGGCCTTGGCCAGCAGTTCGGCGCGCTCCTCGGTGCCTTCGCCGACGCCGACCGCGGCACCGACGCGCAGCTTGCCCTGCGCATCACGCGCGGCATTGGGGAAGCTGGTCTGCTTGGTGATGTCCTTCACCGTCATCAGGCCGCGCAGTTCGAAGGCGTCGTTGACGACCAGCACGCGTTCGAGCTTGTGCTTGTGCATCAGCGCCTTGCCCTCGTCGAGCGAGGTGCCCTCGCGCACCGTGATCAGCCGTTCGCGCGGCGTCATGATCTCGCGCACCGGTGCGTCCAGCCGGCTCTCGAAGCGCAGGTCGCGGTTGGTGACGATGCCGACCACGCGGCCTTCGTCGACCACCGGGAAACCGGAAATGCCGTGCTGCCTGGACAGTTCGATCACGTGGCGCACCGGCACGCCCGGCGAGATGGTGATCGGGTCTTTCAGCAGCCCCGATTCGTAGCGCTTCACGCGGGCGACCTCGGCCGCCTGCTGCTTCGGCGTGAGGTTCTTGTGCACGATGCCGATGCCGCCTTCCTGGGCGATGGCAATCGCCAGGCGGGCTTCGGTGACGGTGTCCATCGCGGCGGACACCAGCGGCAGGTTCAGGCGGATGTTGCGGGTCAGGCGGGTGGCGAGCGAGGTGTCGCGCGGCAAGACCTGGGAGAAGGCGGGCACCAGCAACACGTCGTCGAAGGTGAGCGCTTTGCCAAGAAGGCGCATGAGGAAGGCTCCAGACGCAAAAGCGAATTATACGGACCGCGCACTACAGCACGCTTTGTGACCTATTGCGCAGTTGACGGCGCACCTCGGCCGCTAAACTGCCGAATCGTCGCCCTCCCCCTCCGTCACGCCATGCGCCGCAGTCTCGCCGTCCTGTCTCTCGCCCTGGTGGGCGCCACGCTGGCCTTGCCGGCCGCCGCGCAATGGAAGTGGCGAGGAGTGAACGGCCAGATCCAGTACAGCGATCTGCCGCCCCCCGCCGGCGTGTCCGACAAGGACATCCTGCAGCGCCCCAGCGGCAGCACGCTGCGCGCGGCGCCGGTGGCCCCAGCCGCCTCGGCCGCGTCCGCCCCGGCGCTGACGCCGAAGACCAGTGACCCCGAACTCGAAGCCAAGCGCAAGAAGGCCGAGCAGGAGGAGGCGGCGAAGGCAAAGGCCGAGCAGGAACGCGTGGCGGCCGTCAAGGCGGAAAACTGCAAGCGTGCACGCGAGCAGATCCGCACGCTGGACAGCGGCATGCGCATGGCACGCGTGAACGAGAAGGGCGAGCGCGAGGTGCTCGACGACAAGATGCGGGCCGAGGAAATGAAGCGCGCGCGCGACGTCGCCAACGCCGACTGCGCTAAGTAGCTCGCGGTTCGCTCAGGTTCGCTCAGACAGCAGGCGGCCGCGTGCGGCCGCCCTTGCCCGACTTGCGATAGCGCAGGCGCCGGGCCTCCTTCGGATCCACCGTCAGCGGCCGGTACACCTCGACCCGGTCGCGCTCGCGCAGCACGGTCTGCGGCGCCTGCACCCGCCCCCAGATGCCGAGCCTGGCGTGCGCCGGATCGATGCCGGCATGGCGCTCGAGCAGCCCGCTGGCGCGGATCGCGTCGATCAGCGTCGCGCCGCGCGGCAGGCTCACTGCCACCTCGTCGACGACACCGGGGCCCGGGCTGTAGGCCACGCTGACCTGCACCGTGTCAGCGGGCACCGTAGACCTCCTCGGCGCGGCGCACGAAGGAGTCGACAAAGGTATTGGCGACGCGGTCGAACACCGGGCTGACCACGGCCTCGAGCGCCTTGCTGCTGAAGGCATAGCGCAGGTCGAACTCGATGCGGCAGGCTTTCGACTCGTCGTCGCCCGGCATGGCCAGCGGCACGAAGCTCCACAGCCCCTCGAGCAGCGAGAACGGGCCATCGACCAGGCCCATCTCGACCGAGGCATCGGCCACGTGGGCGTTGCGCGTGGTGAAGGCGTGCCGCACGCCGGCGTAGGCCAGGTGCAGCCGTGCGGTCATGCCGGCGTCGTGCTGCTCCAGCACCTCGGCGCGCTCGCACCAGGGCAGGAACTTCGGATAGTCCGCAATGCCGGTGACGAGCGAGTACATCTCGTGAGGGGAGTACCACAGCAAGACGGACTTCTTCACGTGCTTCATACAATGCCGCGATTGTATTGGCCACCCCTGGCCCCAGATCTGCTCCCATGCCCATCGCCGAAAACCGCCGCGCTCGACACGACTACCACATCGAGGAGCGCTTCGAGGCGGGCGTGGTGCTGGAAGGCTGGGAGATCAAGGCCATCCGCGCCGGCCAGGTGCAGCTGACCGACGGCTACGTGCTGGTGCGCGACGGTGAGCTCTACCTGATCGGTTGCCGCATCAACGCGCTGCGCAGCGCTTCGACCCACGTGCACCCGGAGGCCGACCGCACCAAGAAGCTGCTGATGCACAAGGAAGAGATCCGCCGCCTGGTCGGCAAGGTCGAGCAGAAGGGCTTCACGCTGGTGCCGCTGGACCTGCACTACAAGGGCGGGCGCGTGAAGGCCGAGATCGCGCTGGCCAAGGGCAAGGCCCAGCACGACAAGCGCGAGACCGAGAAGAAGAAGGACTGGGAACGCGAGAAGGGCCGCCTGATGCGGCACAAGGTCTCAGCGAAGGCCTGAAGCCTCCAGCGCCTGATCGCAGTCGGCGATCAGGTCGTCTAGGCCTTCCAGCCCGAGCGAGAAGCGCACCAGCGTGCCTTGCCATGCCGGCGCGGTGCGCATGCCCGCCAGCGCATAGGGCACTGCCAGGCTGACCGGTCCGGCCCAGGAGTAGCCGAGCTTGAAGAGCTTCAGCGCGTCGACGAAGGCATCGACCTGCCCAGCCGCGATGCGCTCGTCGAACACCACCGAGAACAGGCCGGCCGCCGCGTGGCAATGCGACAGCCAGTGGGCGTGGCCCGGCGAGCCCGGCAGCGCCGGGTGCAGCACCTGGGCGACGTTGCGCTGCCCTGACCACCACTGCGCCAGCGAGCGTCCTGCCGCGTCCTGCGCCGCATAGCGCAGCGGCAGCGACGCCAGCCCGCGCAGCACCGCCTCGGCATCGTTGGCGCCGACGCCCCAGCCCATGCGCATGTGGGCCAACTTGAGCTTGAGGTGCAAGGCCTCGTCGGATGTCGTCACCGCACCCATCAGCACGTCGCCACCGCCCGAGGGGTACTTGGTCAACGCGTGGATGCTGATGTCGACAGCCACCCCCCCGCCGAGGTCGAACGGGTCGAAGGCGATGCCCGCGCCCCAGGTGTTGTCGATCGCGACGACCACACCACGGTCCCGCGCAATGCGCACCAGCGCACGCAGGTCGGGGAACTCCATCGTCACCGAGCCGGCGGCCTCCAGCCAGACCAGCCGGGTCGCCGGGCCGATCGCCGCGGCGAACGACGCCGGGTCCAGCGCATCGTAGAAGCGGTGCGTGATGCCCCAGCCGGCGAGTTCGTTGCGAGCCAGTTCCTTGTTCGGGCCGTAGGCGTTGTCCGGAATCAGCACCTCGTCGCCGGACTTGAGCAGCGCCAGATCGACCAGCGAGATCGCCGCCAGGCCGCTGGGCACCAGCAGGGTCTGCGCACCACCTTCCAGCGTGGCGATGCGCTCCTCCAGCGTGAAGGTCGTCGGCGTGCCGTGCAGGCCGTAGGTGTAGCCGGCCTTGGCCTTCCAGTTGCGCGCGCGAAGCGCGGCAACGTCCGGGAAGATCACCGTCGAGGCCTTGTGCACGCCAGGCTGCGGCGCGGCGAAGCCGGCCGGCGGCTGGTACGGATGGTGGATCAGCGTGGTCGCGAGATCGAGCTTGCCGGGCGGCATCTTCTTCGTCATGGCGTGTTCAGACCGGCATGCCGACCAGGTCGTGGCCTTCGGCGGCGACGATGCGCGCCCGCGTGAACTCGCCGACCTTCAGCGTCTTCGAGGCCTTCTCGGGCGGCAGCAGCCGCACGCGACCGTCGATCTCCGGCGCATCCGCATAGCTGCGCCCCACCCCGCCGCGCCGGCCCAGTGCCGGTGCCTCGTCGACCAGCACCTGCATGGTCGCGCCGACGCGCCGCGCCAGCTTGGCCGCCGAGACCTGCTCGGCCACCGCCATGAAGCGCGCCCGGCGCTCCTCGCGCAGCGCGGCGTCGAGCATGCCGGGCAGGTCGTTGGCCGTCGCGCCTTCGACCGGCGAATAGGCGAAGCAGCCGGCGCGGTCGATCTGCGCCTCGCGCATGAACTCGAGCAGGTGCTCGAACTCGGCCTCCGTCTCGCCGGGGAAGCCGGCGATGAAGGTGCTGCGCACCACCAGCTCCGGGCAGGCCTCGCGCCAGCGCTGCAGCCGCTCGAGGTTCCTTTCTCCGCTGGCCGGCCGCTTCATGCGCTTGAGCACGTCGGGGTGCGAATGCTGGAACGGCACGTCGAGGTAGGGCAGGATGCGGCCGCCGGCCATCAGCGGCAGGATCTCGTCGACGTGCGGGTACGGGTAGACGTAGTGCAGCCGCACCCAGGCGCCGTGGCGCTCGGCCAGCAGCGCCAGCTTCTCGCACAGCTCGGTCATGCGTGTCTTGACCGGCTGGCCGTCCCAGAAGCCGGTGCGGTACTTGACGTCGACGCCGTAGGCGCTGGTGTCCTGGCTGATCACCAGCAGTTCCTTGACACCGGATTCGAACAGGCGCTGAGCTTCACCGAGCACATCGCCGATCGGCCGCGAGACCAGGTCGCCGCGCATGCTCGGGATGATGCAGAAGCTGCAGCGGTGGTTGCAGCCTTCGCTGATCTTCAGGTAGGCGTAGTGCCGCGGCGTCAACTTGATGCCCTGCGCCGGCACCAGATCGACGAAGGGGTCGTGCGGCTTCGGCACATGCACGTGGACGGCGTCCATCACCTCCTGCGTGGCATGCGGGCCGGTGACGGCGAGCACGCTCGGGTGCATCTGGCGCACCAGGTTGCTGCCGCCCTCGCCCGAAGGGCCACCCACCGTCTTGGCTCCCAGGCAACCAGTAACGATCACCTTGCCGTTCTCGGCCAGCGCCTCGCCGATGGTATCCAGGCTCTCCTTCACCGCATCGTCGATGAAGCCGCAGGTGTTGACGATCACCAGGTCGGCGCCGGCGAAGGTCTTGGAGGTCTCGTAGCCCTCGGCGCGCAGTTGCGTGAGGATCAGCTCGGAGTCGGTCAGCGCCTTCGGGCAGCCCAGCGAGACGAAGCCGATCTTCGGCGCAGCAGCGGGGGCGACGGCGGAGACGGCGGTGGTGGTGTCGGTCATGCGGCGATTTTCGCCGATGACCCGACCGGCCGCTCAGGCCGGACCGAAGCCGCTATGCAATTCGGCAGGGCAGGCCTGAGGATGAGCCGCCTGCGCTGCGCAATTGCATAGGCGCTTCGCTTCGGCGGCTCAGCGCTTGGGCGGCACGAACCCGGCCACGCCCGGGAACAGCGTCTCGGCCTGCTTGGCCATCTGCTCCTGCATCTGCAGGAACATGCTCTTGGACTGCTCGAGGTAGTTGCCCATCAGGCCCTGCATCACCGGCGCCTGGCCCTGCAGGAACTGCGTCCAGAGTTCCGGGTTCATCGCCGTGGGGTCGTACAGCCCCTTCGACTGATCGGCAAAGCGCTGCTGGATGTCGGTGAAGGTCTGCAGGTTCTTCTCAAGGTAGGAACCCATCATGCCCTGCATCGCGTGGCCATAGAAACGGATGATCTGCGACAGCATCTGCGTGCTGAAGATCGGCACGCCGCCGGTTTCCTCCTCGAGGATGATCTGCAGCAGGATGCTGCGCGTCAGGTCTTCGCTGCTCTTGGCGTCGCGCACGATGAACGACTCGCCCGCCAACACCATCTGCTTGACGTCGGCCAGCGTGATGTAGCTGCTCGACTGCGTGTCGTAGAGACGGCGGTTGGGGTACTTCTTGAGGACGCGCAGCGCGACCTCGTCCGGCTGCGCTGCGGCAGCCGCCTCGGGTGAGGCTTTGGCGGGTCGGCGGGTTGCGGACATTCGGTGCGCTCCAGGGAGCTTGATTGTGCAGGGCAACAAAGATTCTAGTGAGCGTGTCCGAACGGCCCCGGAGGGGTTTTCCCCGCCCGGGCAACACCGGGCAAGGGGCGTGTCGCCAGGCAGACCATGAGGCGCATCGACCGGCCCCCCCGCGTCGCGCCTGAAGCACCACGGCCGGGTCAGCTGGCCGACGGGTCGTTCTCCAGCTCGCGCAGCTTGCGGTACAGCGAACGCTCGCTGATGCCGAGCTTGCGCGCCAGTTCCGCGCGGCTGCCTCGATGCGCCTTGAGCTGCGCCTGCAAGGCGGCCCGCTCCACGCTGCGCAAGGGTGCGTCCAGCGCCGGCGCCAGGCCCATGCGCTCACGCGCCGGCGCCGGCGCGTCGGAGCCCAGCGCACGCTCCACGTGGACAGCCTCGATGTTCGAGCCATCGGCTAGCAAGGCGGCGCGCTCCAGCACGTTGCGCAGTTCGCGCACATTGCCCGGGAAGTCATGGCGCTGCAGCCTCGCCATGGCGCCAGGCGAGAGCGCCAGCCGCCGCTGCGGCGCCACCCTGGCGAGCAGCGCCACGGCGAGCAGCGGAATGTCCTCGGCTCGATCACGCAGTGCCGGCAGGGAGATCGGGAAGGTGCTCAGCCGGTAGTACAGGTCCTCGCGGAAGCGCCCGTCGGCGACCATTGCCTTCAGGTCGCGGTGCGTTGCCGACACCACGCGAACATCGGTGCGCCGCAGTTCCGTGCTGCCCACGCGGCGGTAGGTGCCGCTTTCCAGCAGGCGCAGCAGCTTGACCTGCATGGGCAGCGGGATATCGCCCACCTCGTCGAGGAACAGCGTGCCGCCGCTGGCCGCCTCGACCAGCCCGGGCTTGCTGGTGTTGGCGCCGGTGAATGCACCGCGCTCGTGGCCGAACAGTTCGCTCTCGAACAGCGTTTCCGGCAGGCTCGCGCAGTCGACCACCACCAGCGGGTTGGCCGCACGCGGGCTGGCCTCGTGGATGGCCTGCGCCAGCAGTTCCTTGCCGGTGCCCGACTCGCCCAGCAACAGCACGCTGGCGGAGGCGGGCCCGACGCGCGAGACCAGTTCCAGCATGCGCTGGAAGGCCGGCGAACGGCCGATCAGCCCCTGCGCCGCGGGCTGACCCTGCGCAACGCGCAAGGGCTCCATCTTCTCGATGAAGTAGGCCTGTTCCCCGGCAGCATCGCGCAGCGGCACCAACTCGATGTTCACGTACGACTCGCCCTGCGAGGTGTGATGCAGGTGCAGCACACGCTCGCGCTGGCCCGACTCCAGCGAACGCGCGAGCGGGCAGTTCTCGCCCGCCTGGTCGCAGGGCACGCTGAACTGGTGAGAGACCTCGTAGCAGGTTCGCCCGACGACGGAGGCCTGCGGGCTGAACTGGCGCCGGTAGGCGGCGTTGGCGGCAACGATCCGGTACCGGCGGTCGAACAGGATGTGCGGCTCGGGCAGGCCTTCCAGATACGACACCAGTTCAGGCAGCACGGTAGCCATGGAGGGATGAGCCCTTGGAGAACGTTCGACGTCACGCCGGACGGGAGTCTACGCCGGCCGCCATACCAGCACCCGTATGCGGCTGCGGGCGCTCTCCGGCACCGCGCCTTCCGCCAAGGGTACTGCCATCTTGGCAGCGCCCTGCCACTTTGGCGCTGCGCGCGCCTCCCGCCGCTGGCAGACGAGCCTGCCAAACGAATCCAAGCCGTTGATTCGATTGACATTTCTTCTTCCGGAGGCGGTGGCACGGCTCTTGATCACAGTAAGGGCATGAAGCCCGATGAAGCCTGTCTCGTGCGGCACCTTGTCATCGCCGTCGCATTGAAGCTGCTGGTGCTGATCGCCCTGTGGTGGGCCTTCGTCCGCGACGACCGCATCGCCATCGACGTCGAGCGGGCGGCCAGCCACCTGGGCTCCGCCACCGCCGTCCACCCCGGAGAACAACCTTGATCTCGGAACAACTCGTCGACCTCTCCCGGCTGCAGTTCGCGGCCACGGCGATGTACCACTTCCTGTTCGTGCCCTTGACGCTGGGCATGGTCTGGCTGCTGGTGATCATGGAGAGCGTCTATGTCATGACCGGCAACGTGATCTGGAAGGACATGACGCGCTTCTGGGGCAAGCTGTTCGGCATCAACTTCGCGCTGGGCGTGACCACCGGCATCACGCTGGAGTTCCAGTTCGGCACCAACTGGGCCTACTACTCGCACTACGTGGGCGACATCTTCGGCGCGCCGCTGGCCATCGAGGGCCTGATGGCCTTCTTCCTCGAGTCCACCTTCATCGGCCTGTTCTTCTTCGGCTGGGACCGCCTGACGAAGACGCAGCACCTGATGGTGACCACGCTGATGGCGGTGGGCACCAACCTGAGCGCGCTGTGGATCCTGATCGCCAACGGCTGGATGCAGAACCCCGTCGGCGCCGAGTTCAGCTGGCAGACCATGCGCATGGAGATGACCGACTTCTGGGCCGTGGTCTTCAACCCCGACGCGCAGGCCAAGTTCGTGCACACGGTGTCGGCCGGCTACGTGACGGGCGCGATGTTCATGCTGTCGGTGTCGAGCTGGTATCTGCTGAAGGGCCGTGACGTCGAGTTCGCCCGCCGCAGTTTCCGCGTGGCTTCGGCCTTCGGCCTGGCCAGCGTGCTCAGCGTGATCGTGCTCGGCGACGAGAGCGGCTACACGGTGGGCGAGGCGCAGCAGACCAAGATGGCCGCGCTGGAAGCGATGTGGGAGACCGAGCCTGCGCCCGCCGGATTGAAGCTGATCGCCGGCATCAACGAGGCCGCCCAGAAGAACGACTGGGAGCTCGAGATCCCCTGGGTCATGGGGCTGATCGGCACGCGCTCGATCAGCAAGCAGATCCCCGGCATCCACGAGATCAAGGCCAGGAACCGCGAGCGCATCGTCAACGGCATCACCGCGGTGATCGCACTGGAAACGCTGCGCCAGCACCGCGACGACCCGGTGGCGCGCCAGGTGCTCGAGCGCACCCAGGGCGACCTCGGC
>NZ_CALRZC010000174.1:0-17930 GCF_943372545.1 Variovorax sp. YR752
CCGGCCCCGGCCAGCGCCGGCAAGGGCTGCGCCGACGGCGGCTCGCCGCCCACTGGCGACGGCATCATGCACGCGTGCCTGGCGCTGCCCGGGGGCGCCATGATCTTCGCCGGCGACGTCCCGCCTGGCATGCCCTTCGACGGCATCAAGGGCGTGATGATCGCGGTGCAGTACGACACGGTCGATCAGGCGCGCAGCGCGTTCGAAGCGCTCTCGCAGGGTGGCCACGTCACCATGCCCCTGGCGCCGGCGTTCTGGGCCGAGACCTTCGGCATGCTGACAGACCGATTCGGCGTCGCCTGGGCGGTCAACGGTGCGCCGATCCAGTTCCTGAAGTAGACGCCACGTCGCCGCCAGGGGTGCGCCGCGCTCGGCCGTGCAGCGCCGCTGCGGGACAGGCGATGATGCGCTCTCGACGCCTCGGCCCGCGCCCGTGGCGGGCCACGACGCCAACCTCACGAGGAGATCCTCATGGCCTATGTCGACGGATTCGTGATCGCAGTGCCGACGGCCAGCAAGCAGCAGTTCATCGTCCATGCTTCCGAAGAGCAGTCGACGCGCGCGACGACGAGACGGTCGTCTTCTCGTGGGTCGAATGGCCCGACAAGGCCAAACGGGACGCTGCCATGTCCGGCATGGAGGATCTGATGCGGACGGACCCGCGATGGGACCCCGCGACGAATCCGATGCCGTTCGACGGCAAGCGGATGATCTTTGGCGGCTTCCAGCCCGTGGTCGACGTGGCGTAGCGAGGCGGAACGCTGATTCGCCCGGTGTCAGCCCCGCCGCGCCGCCTCGATCGCAGCGACGTCGATCTTCTCCATCGACATCATGGCCTCGAAGGCCCGCCGCGCCTCGTCGCCGCCGGCGGCGATTGCCTCGGTCAGCACGCGCGGCGTGATCTGCCAGGACAGTCCCCAACGGTCCTTGCACCAGCCGCAGGCGCTGGGCCTGCCGCCGTTGCCGACGATGGCGTTCCAGTAGCGGTCGGTCTCTTCCTGATCTTCGGTGGCGATCTGAAAGGAGAAGGCTTCGGTGTGCTGGAAGGCCGGGCCACCGTTCAAGCCGAGGCAGGGAATGCCGGCCACGGTGAACTCCACCGTCAGCACGTCGCCGGCCTTGCCGGACGGGTAGTCGGCGGGGGCGCGATGGACCGCCGTCACGCGGCTGTCGGAGAAGGTATCGGCATAGAAGCGCGCCGCTGCTTCGGCGTCCTTGTCGAACCACAGGCAGATCGTGTTCCTGGGCATCATCAGTCCTCATGCGTTGACGCGAACAGCGGCCGCCTCGGCGGCGGCGCCGTGCCAGCGGCCCGGTGCGGGCGCTCGCCTTCATCGACGTTCGGGAACGCCGGATTTCGACAAGGCCTGGCGATCAGTGCCCGATGGATCTCATGGCGTCGGGCTTCATGAGCCTTCTCTTCGAGCGGTTCCAGTCGACGCTGGCTCCTCGCGCCCCCACACCATCGTCCCGGCGTCGCTGTTCGCAGTCGCAGGACGGCCTGGCTGCGCGCCTTCATCGACCGGGTCGTTGCGTTGATGGCGCCCCATGCGCCAGGCGCCGGCCGAGTCGCCCTCAGCCCATCTTCACCGCTGTGCCGCTGACGGCGACCATCATCATCCCGTTCGCCTCGCCCAGCACCTCGTAGTCGAAGTCGATGCCGACAATGCCGTCGGCGCCGAGTTCACGCGCCGACTCGATCATGTCCTTCAGCGCGGCGTCGCGCGCGCCGGACAGCGCCCGCTCATAGCCGCCTGCGCGCCCGCCGACAACGTCGCGGATCGAGCTGAACATGTCGCGGAAGATGTTGGCCCCGATGATCGCTTCGCCGTTCACGACGCCGAGAAACCGGTCGACGCGCGCACCCTCGCCGGTGGGCACCACGGTCGCAAGGAAGAAGCCTTCATCGGTCTTCGAGAACCAGCCCATGTCGATCTCCTCGGTGGTGCGTTTTCCGATGCCGTGGACCGAAGCCCGCAGGCAGGATCAGTCGTCTGCGTCGTCATCGTCCACGTCCTTGTCGTCGCGGTCCTGGCCGTGATGGCCATGCCGCGGCCTCGGCAGCCCGATCACCGTGCCCTCGCGCCGCGAGTCCGCACCGCCGTACTGCTTGCCGGTCCTGGGGTCGATGACGACGATCTGCACCGAGCCGATGTCGGCCGGCGCATTCACCGTGTGACCCAGCACGCGAAGCGCGTCGAGCGACGCGGCCGGGAACGGCGTGGGCGACAGCGGATTGCCGGTGTCGATCGACACGCTGCCGCCGGCCGCGGTGACCGACAGGCGCGGCGCATCGATCGCCTGCTGCAGCGTCATGCCGTGGTCGAGCAGGTTCAGCGTCACGTTGAACACCGAGTTGATGATCGTCGAGCCGCCGGGCGAGCCGTAGGCCACGAGCGGCCGGCCCTTGCGGTCGAAGATCATCGACGGCGCCATGCTGCTGCGCGGGCGCTTGCCGGGGGCGACGTCGTTGGCCGCCGCCTCCCCGGTGAAGGGGTTGAGCGACGGCGTGAAGTTGAAGTCGGTCAGCTCGTTGTTGAGCAGGAAGCCGAAGCTCTTGAAGCAGCTGATCTGGGTGCAGCCGTCGGGGTAGTAGCCCGCGAACATGCCGGCGCCGTAGCCCGACTCGATCGTGTTGGTGTAGGAGACGAGATTGCCCCACTTGTCGGCGACCGAGAAGTGGGTGGTCGAGCCGCCCGGGCCGGCGAACGAGGCGAGCCCGGCATGTCGGGTGCCGGGCGTCCACGCGCCGATGTCGTAGGGGCGAGGATCGCCGGCGACCGGGTTGACCATGAGGCGCGCGGTCGGCGCGATCGGCTCGCTGCGCATCGCGGTGTAGGTCGGGTTGAGCAGGCCCTTCACCGGCACGTAGGAGAAGTCGGCATCACCCATCCACAACGCACGGTCGGCGAAGGCGGTACGCATCACCTCGGCCATCACGTTCAGCGTCGCGGGGCTGCCGAAGCCGAAGCCGGCGCGTGCATCGCCGATCGGGAAGCGCTCGATCATCTTGAGCATCTGCCCGATCGTCAGCGCCCCCGACGACGGCGGGCCCATGCCCTTGATGAGGTAGCCGCGATAGCTGCTCACGACCGGATCCCGCGTCGTCGCCTCGTAGGCCTGCAGGTCGGCCAGCGTCATGGTGCCGGGCTTGCCACCGGCGGACATGCGCTTCTGTCCCTCGATGATGCCGCGGGCGATCTCGCCGCTGTAGAACGCGTCGGGGCCTTCGCGGGCGATCGTGCGCAGGGTCTGCGCCAGCGGCTTGTTGGTGACCAGCGCGCCCGCGGCGATCGGCAGGCCGCCGGGGCAGAAGTACTCGGCCGTCTCCGGGTAGACCTTGGCGCGGCTCGTCGCACTCGCGCAGGCGGGTGAAGCGACGAAGCGCGGCGTCGCCGCGAAGCCATCGTCGGCGAGCCGGATCGCCGGTTGAAGCACGCGCGCCAGCGGCAGGCGGCCCCAGCGCCGCACGGCGTCCGCCGTGCCGCGCACCATGCCGGGCACACCCACCGCGATGCCCGAGGTCGAGGCCTGCGTGAACGACAAGCCGCTGAACATGCCGGGCGTGGAACCCGCGGGCGCACGCTCGCGGGTGTCGATCGTGAAGGTCCTGCCGCTCCTGGCGAGGTGGACCATCATGAAGCCGCCGCCGCCGATGCCCGCCGACTGCGGTTCGACGACGTTCAGCGCATAGGCGATCGCGACGGCCGCGTCGACGGCATTGCCGCCGGACTCGAGGATCTGCGCACCGGCCTCGGCCGCGTGCGGATTGGCGGTCGCGACCACACCCTTGCGGAACGCCTGGCCTTCGCCCTTGGCAGGCAGGCCGGGGACGGCCTGCTCCTTCCACCTCGAATCACGACCGTCGGCATGGGTCGTGCCGGCACACGCCAGCAGGACGACGAGGGTGCACGAGGCGATCGCGAAGCGGTGCGAATCGGCAGAAGTCAGCATGACCGGAACCTCCTGGGCAGTGGGTGACGCACAACGGCGCAGCGGGGTGCGCCGGCGGGCCAGTATTGGAGCCCGACCGGCCCGGGTCAAGGGGAGATCGCCGAGCCCCGCCGTGCGGCCCTGCGCCACGGGGCAGCCATTCGGAGCATCCCCCCAGTGGCGACAATGCGGCAGGTCCGCGACCCAGGGCTCCGGTTTCTGTCCGCAGAATCGACGCTTCACCGCCGAGGGACAACGTGCGATGACTTGCCTCAGACTTCCGGCGACGCGGCCCGGGCTGACCCGGCTTGCGGAGCTGATCCGCCAGGGCGGGCTGGTGGCCTACCCGACCGAGGGCGTGTTCGGCCTCGGCTGCGATCCCCAGTCTCGCGCAAGCGTCGAGATGCTGTATGCGCTGAAGTCCCGCCCCCAGGCGCAAGGGTTCCTCTTGATCGGCGCCGAGGTGTCTCAGCTGGAACCCTACATCGACACCGATCGCCTCGGTGCGCAGCGCTATGCCGAGATGCGCGCAAGCTGGCCGGGGCCGATCACCTGGGTCGTTCCGCGCAGCGCCCGCACGCCGGCCTGGCTGGTCGGCGGCCACGGCGGCGTGGCCGTGCGGGTGACCGCACACGCTCCAGCGGCGGCGCTTTGCCGTGCAGCGGGCACGGCGCTCGTTTCCACCAGTGCCAATCCGCACGGCCTGGCGGCGGCGACCACCGTGGAGCAGGTCCTGGCGTACTTCGGTGAGAGCCTGACGGGCTGTTCGAAACGACGTCGCGCCGTCTCCGGCGTCAGGGCTGTGCGATGGCCTCGACCTGGATGCGCAGGTCGACGTTCATCTTGAAGCCGTATTCCCGGCCCGCGCCCAGGCCGAAGTCGTCGCGGTTGAAGCTGCCACTGGCGTCGGCGCCGCAGTAGTCGCGCTTGAGCATCGGATGCTGGATGCACTTCAGCGAGTTGACCGTCAGCGTCAGCGGGCGCGTCACGCCGTGAAGGGTCAGCTCGCCCACGAGCTGCGTCGGCACGCCGTTGACCGGCGACTGCAGGCGTCCCTTGAAGACCGCGCGCGGGTACTTCTTCACCTCGAAGAAGTCCTTGCCACGCGCCCAGGTGGCCAGCGCGTCCATGCCGAAGTCGATGCTGGCCAGTTCGCTCACGATCTCGACGGTGCCGGTGCCGGCCGTCTTGTCGTACAGCACCTTGCCGCTGCTCCTGTTGAGCTTGCCGCGCCACACCGAGATGCCCATGTGGTCGGCCTCGAAGCTGGGGAAGGTGTGGGTCGGGTCGATCGCATAGGCAGTGGGTGCGGCGCCGGCGGTCGCGGCTGCCAGAAGCAGCACCATGGCGGTCAGACAGGTCTTCATGCGGTTCTCCGGGTTGTTGATGCAGGTACGACGGTCGAAGCTGCGCCGATTCGACGGGCGCTCGGCAGCCCCGCTTCAGGGCGACGAGTTCAGGGCAGCGTGTGGCGCGGTCGGCTCGAGGGTCGGGCGTCGCCCTTCGCGGCCGCACGCGGCAGGCTGGCGGCGATCAGCGCCGCCGCCAACGTCACCAGCCACGAGAAGTAGACCCACAGCAGGAACAACGGGAACACGGCAAATGCGCCGTACACCGCCTTGTAGGTCGGGATCTTCAGCAGATAGGCGGCGAAGCCGCGCTTGCCCAGCTCGAGCGCGACGCTGGCGATCAGCGCGCCCACGATGGCGTCACGCCGCCGCACGCGCGTGTTGGGCAGGTAGTAGAAGAGGCAGCAAAGGCCCAGCCAGGTCAGCGCCGCCGGCCCCAGGTCGAGGATGAAGCGCGTCGAGGGCGGCAGGGGCCCGATCCAGCCCATCGACATGCCCAGCAGGTAGGACGTCGCCCACAGCATCACGCCGAGCGCCGGCGGCGCCACGGCGAGCACCAGCAGATAGAGCCACACCCGCTTCAGCAGGGGCCGCCCGCGCTTGACGTTCCAGATCTGGTTGAACGCGTTCTCGATGGTCAGCAGCATCGCGATCGCGGTGACGAGCAGGAACAGCGAGCCCAACCAGGTCAGGCCGACGGCATTGGCAGCGAACTGATGCAGCTGCCCGAGCACCGTGCGCGCGATGTCGGGCGGCAGCAGGCTGCGCAGCAGGTGCTCCTCGAGCGCGGCTTCGAAGCGGCCGAAGACCGGAAAGCGCGTGAACAGCGCGAAGCCCACCGCCGCCAGCGGCACCACCGACAGCAGCGTCGTGAAGGTCAGGCTGCCGGCCACCTGCGGCAGGCGTTCCTGGCGGGCGCGGCGGACGATGAGGCGGATCAGGCTGAACATGCGGGGCGCGGGCGTCGGTGCGGCGACGGGTCGGGGGGGCCAGAACCCGGCGATTGTGGAGGGGCGGCCCGGGTTTGTTCGCTTGCCGGCGCGCCGACTCCTGGAGGACGCTGCCTGCCATGCCGCCGACTGCACCGCCTTTGCGCCGCTGGTCCACCGACGCCGCGCCCGCCGGCGAACGCATGGACTACTGGATCGACGCCGTCTGCGAGGGCTTTCTCGAGATGGATGTCACCAGCGCCGCGCCCGAGCGCTTTGCCGCCGAGCTGGTCTCGGCCCCGCTCGGCGCCTTGCAGCTCAACCGCGTGCGCGGCAGCGCGCAGGACGTCTACCGCACAGGCCGTGCCCTGGCACGCAGCCGGCAGGACTGCTACTACCTGCTGTGCAAGACCGACACACCCTGGTCCGCCGCACAGCATGGGCGCGAGGCGCGCCTACGGCCGGGCGACCTGCTGCTGGTCGACTCGCGCCACCGCTACCAATTCCACTTCGATCAGACCTGCAACACGGTGTCGATCGAGCTGCCCACGGCGTGGGTCGCGCAGTGGCTGGCGGATCCGGCACAGGCCTGCGGCCGCCGGCTCGACGGCCAGGATGGCTTCGGCGCCGCGCTGTCGGCCTTCGCGCGAGTGCTGCAGCCCGAGCTGGCGCTGGCGCCGCCGGCACCGGCCATGCTGCTGACCGACCAGCTCGGCGCGCTGCTCGCGCTGGCCTGTGGCGACGATCCTCCGCGTGCCGATGATGCTGCGGCGCTGCGCGTGCGCATCACCGCAGCCGTGCGCGAGCGCCACGCCGAACCCGGGCTCACGGCGGCCACGGTGGCGGCGCAGCTGGGCATCGGCGAGCGCAGCCTGCACCGTGCGCTGGCCGGCCAGGGGGCGACCTTCGCCCAGCAGCTGATGGCCTGCCGAATCGATGCGGCGCGCCGCCTGCTGGCCGACAGCCGCTTCGATCGCCTGACCGCGGCCGAGATCGGCCGCCGGGTCGGCCTGCTCGACGCATCGCACTTCGTGCGCGTCTACCGGCAGGGCACCGGCCTCACGCCCGGCGCATGGCGCCGCGCCCGCGGCGGGCGCTGAGCGCGCCTGGCACGAAGCGGCCACGACGCGGGCCGGCAGCGGCCATCCGCACGTGCCGGCGCTGCCTACAGTGGCGGCCGTTCGCCCCTACAGGAGACTCTTCATGGCCGATACCTACGTCCTTGTCCACGGCGCCTGGCACACCGGCGCCGAGCTCGAACCGGTTGCCCGCGCACTTCGCGCCGCCGGGCACACGGTGCTGTGCCCCACGCTGGCCGGCAACCGCCCCGACGACGACCGCTCGCGCATCGGCCTGGCCGATGCGGTGGCCTCGCTGGTCGAGTTCGTCGAGGCGAACGACCTGCGTCAACTGCGCCTGGTTGGCCACAGCTACGGCGGCATGGTGATCTCGGGCGCCGCGGCACGCCTGCTGCCGCGCCTGGCTCGGCTGGTCTACGTCAACGCCTTCGTGCCGCAGCCCGGCGAGAGCCTGAACGACATGGTCCCGCCGCACTACAAGGCGCTGTTCGACACCATCGCGGCGGCCAACGGCAACGCCGTGATGCTGCCGTTCGCGATCTGGCGCGAGGCCTTCATCAACGACGCCGACCACGAGCTCGCGACATCCGCCTACGCTGCGCTGAACCCGCACCCCTACCGCACCTTCACCGAGCCGGTCGCGCTCGAGCAGCCGCTGGCGGCGCTGACGGTCGGCAAGTCGTACCTGAACTGCGTGCTCGACACCGCCCTGCCCGCCAGCCTGCCCTGGCACCCGCGGCTGTCGGAGCGGCTCGGGCTGTTCAGGTACGTCGAGTGCGCCGGCAGCCACGAGGCCTGGTTCACGCAGCCCACGGCCCTGGCGCAGGCCATCGAGGCCGCCGGGCGCGACTGAAGCCGCGGCGCTACGATGGCACCGCACAGCGCGCCTGCGGGCGCTCACCGCGATGACATCGAGCCCCGGCCGAACATGGATCCACGCCGCCGGCGTCCGCGCTGCTCGCGCGCGGCTGGCGCTGTTGGCCGCGATGGCGGGCGCGCTGCTGGTCGTCACGACCGCCGCGGCGCAGGCGGTGCTGCCTTCGCCGCACGCCGTCGACATCCCGCGCTGGTTCTCCAACAGCCTGCTCGACTTCAAGGACGAGATCCCCGAGGCCGCCCGCGAGGGCAAGCGGGTGATGGTCTATTTCGGGCAGGACGGCTGCCCCTACTGCAAGGCGCTGATGAAGGCGAACTTCGGCCCCGGGCCGATCGCCGAGAAGACGCGCCGGCACTTCGTCGCCATCGCCATCAACATCTGGGGCGATGCCGATGTCACCTGGATCGACGGCAGCAAGACCACCGAGAAGTTGCTGGCGCAGCGCCTGAAGGTGCAGTTCACGCCGACGCTGCTGTTCTTCGAGGCCGACGGCCAGCCTGTGCTGCGCCTGAACGGCTACGTGCCGCCGGAGCGCTTCACGCACGTGCTGGACTACGTGGTGCAGCGCCGCGACCGCGAGGTCTCGCTGGCCGAATACATGAGCGTGCAGATCAGGGAGCCCGAGATCCCGGTGCGCAGCCCGCGGCCCTACCTGATGCGCAACAGTGCCGATCTCGCCCGCGCCGGCCGCGCTCGGCCGCTGGCGGTGCTGTTCGAGTCGCCCTCGTGCAAGGCCTGCGCCGAGATGCACGAGGAGGCGTTCGGGCGCGCGCCGCTGCGCCGCCTGCTGGCCGGCTTCGACGTCGCGCGGTTGCTGCCCGGCGCGCCGGCAGCCTTGGTCACGCCAGATGGCCGGCGCGTCGAGGCCACACGATGGGCGCGTGACCTGAAGATCGACCTCTACCCGACGGTGGTCTTCTTCGATGCGCACGGCGCCGAGGTGTTCCGCTTCGACGGCTACCTGCGGCCCTTCCACATCGAGAGCGCATTCGACTACGTGGCCAGCGGCGCCTACGCGCGCGAGCCGCAGTTCCAGCGCTACGTGCAGGCGCGCGCCGACCGGCTGCGCGAACAGGGCAGGCCGGTCGACCTGTGGCGCTAGCGAGCCCGGTCGCTCAGCGCCCGGCGAGCCTGTCGGCGCCCGGGCGGGACTCGACGATCGGCCCGGACAAGGCACGCAGGAAGGCCACCACGTCCCGCGCCTGAGCCTCGCTCAGCCGGATCGGCTGGCGAGGGCCGTGCTGCCCCGTGCCGTGCGCCAGCTCCGAGTGACCGACGGCTGCCTTCGGCGAGCTGGCGTAGTGGGCGACGACCTGCTCGAGGTGGGCGAACTGCCCGGCGTGCATGTACGGCGCGCGCAGCGCCACGTTGCGCAGGCTCGGCGTCTTGAACGCGCCCAGCAGCGCCGGGTCGTCGAGCACCATGAAGCGCAGTTCCTGGCAGGCGCCCTGCGGCGCGTGGGCGTACGCGCCGGCGCAGTTGAACTCGTCGCGCTGCAGCCTGGCCGTGGCGTCGGCCCGCCCGCGGTCGGGCCGGGCCGGCTCACGCGGCGGCACGCCGGTGTTGTGGAACTGCTGGTCGGTGAACAGCGGCCCGTTGTGGCAGGTCGCGCACTGGCCCTGTCCGAGGAACAGGCGCAGCCCGCTGATCTCCTGCGCGTTCAGGGCCTGCTGCCCGGCGGCGTCGCCGGCCATCACGGCGCGGACATAGTGGTCGAAGCGCGAGTCGCCGAAGCCCAGCGTGCGCTCGTACGCGGCGATCGCCTTGCCCAGGTTGGCGAACACACGATCGACGTCGTTGCGCCGGTTCGCGGCGATGGCCTGCCAGGCCGCGCGTTCGGAGTCGTCACCCTGCGGGCTCGCATCCTGCGGCAGGCCGGCGAGCTCGGGCATCGGGCCGAACACGGCCTCGTACTCGGCGCGGTAGTGCGAGCGCAGCAGCACGGCAATGCGTGTGCGGTTGCTGCCGTGCTCGAGCGCGTCCTCCAGCGGGCCCAGCGCCTGCGACCACAGGCTGTCCTTGCGGCCGTCCCAGAACAGCCAGGTGCTGTGCGCCGCGCCGGCGATGGGCATGGTCCGGCGCGAGCCGCGGCCAACGCCCTCGCCGACGGCGCGCCCGTCCTGGAACTGGCGGTCGGCGGCATGGCAGGTGGCGCAGGCAACGGCCTGGTTGCGCGAGAAGCGCACGTCCTCGAACAGGCGCTTGCCGAGCGCCGCAGCCGCGGGCGAGTCTTCGACGGGATTGGTCGGGTCGCGCGGCGCGGGCGGCAGCCGGTCCAGGCTCATGCCGGCAAGCAGGGCCTTCTCTTCGGCGCTCCACGTCTCGCCCCGGGTGAAGCCGGTCAGCAGGAAGAGCGCGCTGAGCAGTGCCAGGCTGGCGACGGCGCCGACGACGCGGTTGGCGGCCGCACTCACCGCTTCACCCCGGAAGTGTCGATCACGGTGTTGAAGACCGCCGTGTCCTGTCCGGCGGCCGACTCGATGGCGAGCTTGATCTCCCACCAGCCCGTCATGCTGAACTTCATGCCTTCCATCAGGTAGGTGCCGTCGGCCAGTTCGCGCGTGACCTGCGGGCGTGTGGGCAGCCCGTGGCCGTGCTGGGGCATGCCGCCATCGACGGCGATTCGCGCGTGGCGCACCGGCGCGCCGTCGGGCGAACTCAGCGTGATCTGCCAGGCATGCAGCTGGCCGATCGCCGGTTGCGCAGCGGGTGGCTGCATCTGCACGATGTACGTCCCCTGCGCACTCGGATGGCGCAGCGAGAGGTCGAGGTCCTTCGGAGCGGCGCAGGCTGTGAGGGCGACGGCGAAAGTGGTGGTCAGGACGAGGTGTCGGCGCATGATGGTTTCTCCATGGGGTTCGGGCTGGACAGGGGCCGCGCGCTCAGCGTCGCGCCGCGTCGAGGATCTGCTGCAGGTCGGGCGGGACGGGCATGGGGCGCATCCCGCTGACGTTGGCCCCGCCGGTGTTGCCCTCGGGCAGCCAGCCGATGCCGGTCATCAACGCCGCGGCGGCGAGCCGCCAGAGCTGCCCCACGGCCTCGCCGGGCTTGCGGTGGTGAGCCGCCCAGCGGAACATGCGCCAATGCACGCGCACATGCTCGACCGTGGCCGCCTGGCCGAGCACGTGCGCGCGCTCCAGGTGAGCGAAGGCTGCGGCGGCATCACCCTGCGCTTGCGCCAGGCGGGCGGCGTCGAGTTCGAACTGGACGCTGGAACGGATGCGGCGGGCGAATCGGGACATGCAATGGCTCCTGGTGCGATGGGGTGTCTTGTCGAGTCGGGAGTGTTCCGATCGGCGCCATTGCGCGCTTGAACAAAACGGCTGACTTGGCACAGAGGGAGCACATGACCACCCCCCAGAGCGAGACCCCGCTGGCCGACACCGCGCAGCGGCGCGGGCCACACCGCATGGCGGTCGCATCGGGCCGTGTCTACTTCTGGCAGTCCGCCAGCCTGTGGATCGGCTCGGCGCAGGGGCGAACCGAATGGCACGCCCACCACGCGCACCAGCTCGCCCTGGCCCTCGAAGGCGGGTTCCGCTTCCGCACCGACCGAAGCAGCGCCTGGACCGACTTCGACGCCGCCATCGTTCCGTCCCACTGCGAGCACGAGTTCGAGCTCGACGGGCCGACCGTGGCGCATCTCTTCATCGAGCCGGAGAGCGCCGAGGGGCGGCTGCTGACGCGGCGTTACGGGGCGCTCGGCGTCTCGGCGCTGCCGCAGGCCGCCGCGCGCCAGGCAGCGCAGCATCTGCTCGCCGCCTACCGAAGCCACTGCGATGCCGATGCCATGAAGGCTGCGGCGCGAACGGCCCTCGGCATGCTGGCTGGGCAAACGCTGGCCAACGCCACGACCGCGGACGGTGACCCGCGTGTGGCGCGCGCGCTGGCGTGCATCCGCGAACGCATCCGCACGCCGGTGTCGCTCGCAGACGCTGCCGCGGCGGCGGCACTGTCGCCGAGCCGCTTCCGGCATCTCTTCGTGCAGGAGACCGGAACCTCGTTCCGCGCCTACCTGCTGTGGCTGCGCATCAACGTGGCCATCGAGTCGGCGATGAACGGCGCCTCCTGGACCGAGGCCGCGCACGAGGCCGGCTTTGCCGATTCGTCGCACCTCACGCGCACGCACCGGCGCATGTTCGGCATCGAGCCGACCGCCCTGCCGCGCCAGTGATCACCTGGCGCACGATCGCGACGGTGTCGGCGTCACGTTCGCTCAGCGCCTGGCCGATCTCCGCGGCGCGTCGAGCCCGAGCCCCTGCAGCACCGGCAGCGCGCGCAGCCGCTCGGCGGCGAACTGCACGAACTCGCGCACCTTGGCCGCCGCCACGCGGCCGGCGGGGTAGACCAGGTGCACCGGCACCGGCGGCGGCTCGTGCGCCTGCAGCACCACGCGCAGCCGGCCATCGCGCACCTCGTCGCTCACCTGGTAGGCCAGCGCGCGTGCCAGGCCCTGCCCGGCCACTGCGGCCGCCACCTTCACGTCGTTGGCATTGACGATCAGGCGCTCGTGTGGTGCCGCGATGGCACGACCACGCCCGAAGGCCCAGCGGATGCGGTCCTGGCCTTCGATCGTGAAGCCGATGGCCTGGTGCTGCTTCAAATCCGACGGGTCGCGCGGTACGCCGCAACGTTTCAGATAGTCCGGCGAGGCGACGACGACGGCGCGCATGTGCCCCACCGGCACGGCCGTCAGACCCGAATCGGGCAGCACCGCGATGCGCAGGGCCACGTCGAAGCCTTCGTCGATCAGGTGGACCAGGCGGTCGGTGAACAGCGCCCGCCCCTGCACCTGCGGGTGGCGGTCGAGGAACTCGAACAGCAGCGGCGCGATGTGCCGGCGCCCGAACAGCGCCGGTGCGGTGATCGCCAGCATGCCGCGCGGCTCGTTGCGCACCCCGGTGACGGCGGCCTCCGCGGCCTCGAGCTCGGCGAGGATGCGGCGGCAGTCGGCGAGGAAGACCTCGCCCTGCTCGGTCAGGCGCAGGCTGCGAGTGGTCCGCTGCAGCAGCAGCGCGCCCAGGTGCTGCTCGAGCGAGGCCACGGCGCGCGTGGCGGCCGGTGCCGAGATCGATCGAGCGCGCGCACCGCGCGCGAAGCTGCCGCTCTCGGCCACGGCGACGAAGGTGCGCAGGCGCTGCAGGTGGTCCATGCTCATTCTTCCTCCAGGTGGAATTCTCAACTGGTTCGAACGCAGCTTCATTTCTCCAGCGGCAAGGCCTACGCTGCGCCCACCGTCCACCAGGAGCCGCCATGCCGAGCCCGATCCGCCTCTACCGCTACGCCCTGTCGGGCCACGCGCACCGTGTGCAGCTGATGCTGTCGCTGCTGCAGCTGCCCTTCGAGATGATCGACGTCGACCTGGCCGCCGGCGAGCACAAGGCGGCGGCGTTCCTCGCGCGCAACCCATTCGGCCAGGTGCCGGTGATCGAGGACGGCGACTTCACGCTGGCCGACAGCAACGCCATCCTCGTCTACCTCGCGCTGGCCCACGACCCCGCCCGGCGCTGGCTGCCGGCCGCAGCCCGCGCGCAGGCGCAGGTGCAGCGCTGGCTGAGCGTGGCGGCGGGGCCGCTTGCCTCGGGCCCTGCCGCGGCGCGGGTGGCATGCCTGTTCGGGCGCCCACAGAACGCGCAGTGCGCGCTCGTTGCTCGCCAGCTGTTCGACGTGATGGAGCGCCACCTGGTCAGCCGCGACTGGCTGGTGGGCGACGCTGCGACGATCGCCGACATCGCGATGTACAGCTACACCGCCCACGCGCCCGAGGGCGGCATCGGCCTGGAGCCGTGGCCGCGGCTGCGCGCCTGGCTGCAGCGCATCGAGGCGCTGCCGGGCTTCGTCGGCATGCAGCGTTCGCCGTTGCCGCAGGCGGCCTGAATGGACACGGCCGCCTTCCACGCCGGCGAACAGGCCCTGCAGGCGCGCAGCGGGGTGCGCGAACGGCTCGCGGCGATCGGCCGCACGGTGATCCGCGATCACATGCCGGACCAGCACCGCGAGCTGTTCGGCAAGTTGCCGACGTTGCTGCTGGCCGTGCAGGACGAGCGCGGCCAGCCCTGGGCGACGATGCTGCACGGGCCGGCCGGATTCATCCGCAGCCCGGACCTGCACACGCTGGAGGTGCACAGCCTGCCATCGGCCGATGACCCCGTGGCGCGTTGGCTCGCCGAAGGCGCGGCCGTCGGCATGCTCGGGCTGGAGCCGCAGACCCGCCGCCGCAACCGCGCCAACGGCCGCGTGCGGGCGCTGCACGCCGGCGGCTTCGACGTGGAGGTGCTGCAGAGCTTCGGCAATTGCCCGAAGTACATCCATGCGCGGGAGCCCGAGCGGATCGTGTCGCAGGCCGCCGGCCCGGCACAGCAGCTCGGCCCGCTGCTGGATGCCACGTCGCTGGCCCTGCTGCGCCGTGCCGACACGCTGTTCATCGCCTCGGCCAGCGGTGCGAACACCGGCACGGCACGCGCCGAGGGCGTCGACGTCTCGCACCGCGGCGGCCGGCCGGGCTTCGTGCAGGCCACGACCACTTCACTCGGCTTGCGCCTGACCTTGCCCGACTACCTGGGCAACAACTTCTTCAACACGCTGGGCAACCTGCTCGCCTGGCCGCGCGCGGGCCTGCTGGTGCCCGACTACGGCGACGGCAGCCTGCTGCACCTGGCGGCCCAGGCCTCCATCGAGTTCGACGCTGCGGCGCTGGCGGGATTCCCCGGTGCGCAACGCCTGCTGCACCTGGATGTGCTGGAAGGCTGGTGGCGCCCGCAGGCAGTGCCGCTGCGCTGGTCCGTGCCCGAGGCGCCGGTGCAGTTCGGCGGCTGAGCGCCGACCGGTTCAGGCGCCTTCGCGCGGCGGCATCACGAGGTAGTCGGAGACCGATTCGAGCACCAGCTCGGGCAGGCTCTCGGCGATGGCTTCCTCCATGCGCCGTGCCGCCTCGGCATCGACCGGCCCCGCGTCGAAGGCCCGCTGCCGCGCCTGCGCACTGGGCCACTGCGCATAGCCGTACCACCAGCCGTCCGGCCCGCGGTGCAGGCGCGAGCCCAGCGAGCCGCGCTGCGAACGCAGCAGTTCGGACACGCGCGACCAGGCGGCGACAAACGACGGCTCTGTCCCAGGGTGAAGTCGCCAGCGGTACAACACGGCGAAGCCGGGGCCGTGCGCTTCGCGTGCGCTGCCGTGCAGCGCCGCATGGTCGGTCGTGAATGCCGGCACGGGGCCGAGATGCACCACCTCGGTGGCCAGGCGCGCGGCACTGCCGAAGTACACGAGGGCCTTGCGCACGCCGGCAGCGGCATCGCCGTGCAGGCGCACGGAGATCTCGCCGCGCCGGTACCAGTCGGGTTCGGTGATGCGCTCGAGCGCGTCCATGCGCGCCAGGTCGGCGCTGTCGACCTCGTAGAGCTGGCCGGTCACGTGTTCGCCCTCGCCGGCGCGCTCGACCAGCCAGGGCAGGTGGTGCGGGCCGATCACGTACAGGGGAAAGCGATCCACGCTGACGAACTCGCCCGGCACGCGCGTTCCGGTGTTCACGTGGGCGTTCCTGAAGCCCTGCTTGAGGGTGCCGTAGACGAAGACGAGTGACTTCATGCGCGCATCGACCGTGAGTGCTGGAACGAGAGTGTGCCGCGACTCATGCGGCCATGGGCAGGAGCATGGATGGCGCGCGCAAGCGGCGCGTCGTGCGCTGCAGCAGCCGCATGCCGACGCGCTCGTCCAGCGACTGCACGGCACGTGTCACGCTGGCCGGCGTGGGATCCATCTGGCGCGCGGCGACGACGCCGCGCAGGCCACCGAATGTTGACCGCGATGAAACGCTGCGTTGTCCGGCGCCGTCTTTTTCCGGCAGGCCCGCATGCCTACATTCATCTTCATCGACGAGACCCTGGCTCAGTGCCTCCGAGATGCCGGAACGCCAGCCACGGTGGCTGCACGTCGACCCTCGGCATTCACTCGTCGTCGAAGGAAATAGTCATGAAGTTCTCTCGCATCGCCATCCCCACCCTGTCCGCCCTGTTCGCCGCCGGCGCTGCCCTTGCGCAGGAAGGCACGCAGGAGTTCCAGAACCAGACGCTGTCCTCGAAGACTCGCGCGGAAGTGATCGCCGAGCTGCAGCAGGCGCGCCGCGCCGGCACGCTCGATCGCACGGGCGACAGCTACGGCAACTTCCCGGCCACTGCCATCGCCTCGACGCGCACCCGCGCCGACGTGCTGGCCGAGTTGAACGCAGCGCAGCGTGCGCGCGCGCTGGACAGCCGCAACTACGCCGCTTCGTATGGCAGCTTCCGCCTCGGCGAGATCAGCTCGACCCGCTCGCGCGATGACGTGCGTGCCGAGGCGGCCCAGGCGCAGCACGCCCGGCTCGGCCTGAGCCGCGGCGAGCGCACCGGCGGCTGAAGAGCACGCCGAGGCCACTGCCATGAAGACCCTCCTCACGCTGGCGGTGGCCGCACTCGGCTTCGCCGCCGAGCTCGCCTGGGCAGCCGACCCGACGCCCGTGCTGTGCGCATGCGTTCGCCTGTCGTCGCTGGCCTGAGCGGCACATACCCACCGACAAGGACCACTCACCATGAACCGAAGCTCACTGTCCACGTCGCTGGCGCTGGCAGCGCTGCTGTCGTCCGCGGCCCCGCCGGCGTTCGCGCAGGACGGCCACACCGCCTACCGCGCCCAGGTGCTGGGCGAACGCATCGCCAGCGTTGCGCACGCGCCATCGACGATCGCGCGCAGCACACAGACCCGGGTGCTCGCCGGCCACGCCGGCTACCTCGTCTACCTCGGCCGCTCGCCCGAGCAGGCCATTGCCGAGACCCGCGGCCGTGGTGAGGAGCCCACCTGGGCGGCCGTGCCGGTGGCGCAGGCGCGCAGCATCGACGGCAACGAGGCCCACGCGCGCTACCTGGGGCACCTGCCGCTCATCGAGGCGGCCCGGCCGGCCGGCCTCGCGCAGCATGAAGCGCTCACTCTTCGTTGATCGATCCGCGCTGCGGCGTGGCGCGAGCGGCTGGCTGCGTCAGCGCATCGACCTGGTCCTCGGGCTGCTGGTCGTGGCTGCGTGGGCAGTCGTTGCGATCGACGCGGACCGATCGATGCGCGCCGCTCAAGCGGCCGCCGCCACACCGGTCGTCGACGGGCGAGTTGGCGCTGCACGCGCCCAGACCGGCACGGCAGCGATGCCCGACCCCGCCCGCCATGCCGGCACGCCGGCGCGAAGCTGAGCGCGCCACCTCATATCGGTCTGCGCTGAAGGAATCAGGTAGGCACGCAAGCGACCGGCGGTTCGCAGCCCTGAGCTGAAGTTCGACGTCTGCTCTCTGGGTTGGGGTCAGCGCGGCAAAGGCGCGCCCGGGCAGGCTCCGGCGCTTCGCCTCGGCGGTCGGTGCTGCGCACCGACTCCCCTGCGATGCTCGGTCTCGCGGCCGCGTCGCAGAACTCACTACGCGACCTGCGGTCGCTGCGTTCAAACAACCGCGACGAGTCAGACAACGATGCGCGCTGCGCGCGCGGCCACGAGCCCTGCGCTTCTCGGCGCCTCAGAGGCGCGCCTGCGCCTGCCCGGGCGCGCCTTTGCTGAACCAGCGGTGGCATGCCGGTCGCAGGACCCCAGTGGTGGACTTCGCGGCAGGCGCTGCCCGCTGGAGGCGATTTGGGCGGCGACGAGAAGCGCAGCGCCGGGGTCGGCGCGCGTCAGCGCGCTTCGTGATCTGACTTGCCGCGGTTGTTTGAACGCAGCGACCGCAGGTCGCGAAGTGAGTTCTGCGGCACGACC